>JAGACC010000337.1 GCA_017614295.1 Treponema sp. | reverse complement strand
GTATATTGGAAGCTCTTTTGATGATTTTCTTGAAGAAGAAGGTATAACTGACGAAGTAAAAAATAAAGCAATAAAAAGGATTATATCATATAACCTGCTCGAAGAAATGCAGAAACAGAATATAAATAAAACAGAGATGGCAAAGAGGATGTCCACTTCTCGTGCCTCATTGAATAGGCTCTTAAACCCATACAATGATTCCGTAACTCTTGCAACCTTAACAAAAGCGGCAAATGTTCTTGGAAAAAAATTGGTTTTGCAGTTAATATAGAAAAACTGCAGTTAGATTTTTTTACCGCCACCCCCAGTTCCGAAAGCATCGCTCCGCTGCACCCGCTTGTCCAAAAGCCTGTGTTCATATAAAATGCAAGCATGTTTTCAGACACTCACTTTCACCTTCATTATATTAGCGAAAAGACTGGAATTCAGGAGGCTTCTGCTATACTTTCCGGCATGGCTTTGGCTGGTGCGGAATTTGGCTTGGACATAGGGACAAAACCGGATGATTTGCTTTGCAGGCGGGACGCTGTGCTAGAGGCTATTGAACCTTTGCCTCAGGAAGAAAAAGATGCGGTAGAAAAGTTTCTTTGCTTTAGCGCGGGAATATGGCCCGGAGTTGATTCAATAAAAAACAGGGAGTCTGCCCTAAAAGAATTGCGTTCCCAGATAGAAGCCTTTAAAAAGCCCGGCCAGCCTTTCTGCAAAAAGCTTGTTGCTATTGGGGAAGGGGGAATAGACCACCACTGGAATCCTTCTGGAGCAGACGGAAGGTGCGAAGATGACTTTGACGCTCAGCTCTACGAGGGGGAGAGGGAGCTTTTTATGATGCAGCTTTCTCTTGCAAAGGAATTGAACTTGCCCTTTATAGTTCACAGCAGGGACGGTTTTGAAGACACACTTGACTGCATAAAAAAATCAGGCTACAACCGAGGCATTATCCACTGTTTTTCATACGGAATAGACGAAGCCCGCACTTTCTTGGACCTGGGATGGTACTTGGCATTCGGCGGAGGAACAACCTACACAAAAAAGAGCAAGATGGCTCAGATGGAAGAACTTTTGCGCTTTGTTCCGGACGACAGGCTTCTTTTGGAAACAGATGCACCCTACCTAGCCCCGGTTCCCTTTAGAGGCCAGATGAACACGCCTTTGCTAATAAGACACACATACGATTTTATTGCCAATATAAAGGGAATTTCTACAGAGGATTTGTGCCGCCTTGTGGACAAGAACTGCTCGGTCTTATTCCAATAGTTTCGAAAAAGACAAGTCGCTGCATATTACGTTTCCAGCCTTTGCTTTTGACAGGCTGTACCTTATATGTATGCAAAGACATTTTCTCCATCGGAAAGATTTTCTACCTTTGCTTCTAAGATAAGACTTGCGCCTTCGCCTTCCCAATATTCAACGCTGCTAATCTCCTTTCTTCGCGTAATAT
Source organism: Treponema sp. (assembly GCA_017614295.1). GTDB lineage: Bacteria > Spirochaetota > Spirochaetia > Treponematales > Treponemataceae > Treponema_D. Next base: position 6,083 of record JAGACC010000337.1, on the reverse strand, counting down.
TGCAGATAGTGGCAAAAATTGCAATGGCATCCTATTAAACAAAATGCCAATATGGGATATACTGTTTAAACAGGAAGGTTTTATGGAAAATAAGGTTCGCGCCGGAAGAAACAGGACTTTGACTTTACAGCCCCAGGAAGTAGACTTGCTAAAAAAAGAAGTTTTGGGAATTGAAGACTTAAAGGCTGGATGTGGCTTTACGGACAGGATAATAAACGCAGACATTTTTGAGGCACTACCTCTTATTCCGGACGGATTTGCAGACCTTATCATAATTGACCCTCCCTACAACCTTAACAAAAATTTTAACGGCTTAAAATTCAGCGCGTCAAAGGATGAAGACTACGAGGCCTACCTTGACTCTTGGCTGCCATTGGTTTGCAAGAAGCTAAAGGGGAACGGAAGCCTTTACCTGTGCGGTGACTGGAAGTGTACGTCTTCTTTGCAAAGGGCATTGGAAAAGAACCTTACCGTAATCAACAGGATTACATGGCAGAGGGAAAAGGGGCGTGGGGCAAAGCAGAACTGGAAGAACGGAATGGAAGACATCTGGTTTGCGGTAAAAGATCCTGCCGACTACTATTTTGATGTTGAATCCGTAAAGATGAAGAGGAGGGTTGTAGCTCCATACAGAAAGGACGGTGCTCCAAAGGACTGGCAGGAAAGCGATGCCGGCAACTTCCGCATTACTTACCCTTCAAATTTTTGGGATGACATTTCAATTCCCTTCTGGTCGATGAGCGAAAATACAGACCATCCAACCCAAAAGCCGGAAAAACTTTACGCAAAGCTTGTGCTTGCATCTTCCAAACCGGGAGACATTGTCTTTGACCCCTTCCTTGGTTCGGGAACTGCGGCTGTGGTTGCAAAGAAATTGGGCAGTCATTTCTGCGGAATAGAGCTTAACAGCGAATACTGTCTTTGGGCAGCAAAGCGTCTTTTGATGGCGGACGGAGACAAAAAAATACAGGGCTACGAAGACGGTGTCTTTTGGGAAAGAAATACTCTTGGTTCTGTTCAGCAGAAGAAAAAGCTGTCGGAAAAACAGTCTTCTTCTACGGATGAATCAAAATCATAATCAAGAATGAATCAAATGATGAATTCAGAATGAACTCAATACTGAATTCAATGATGAACCGCACTTGTTTAAATTAATTTTCCTAACCGGAAGTTTTTATAAGATATTCTAACAAAAATCGTTTAAAAAAATCATTCCGAAGAGTGACCAAAAGAGCCAACAGTCCGGAATGAATTTAATTCACCTAAGTTTTATTTAATCAGCAAACCAGCATAAGCCTTGAGTGTTGGCTCCATGTCGTTAGCAAGAACTGCCTTTGCCAAAGTCTTTCCAAGCTGTACGCCTTCCTGGTCAAAGCTGTTTACATTCCAGATGAATCCCTGGAACATAACCTTGTTCTCGTAGTGGGCAAGAAGAGCACCCAAAGTTTCCGGTGTTACCTGTTCGCCATGGATAAGGCTGGAAGGTCTGCCACCCTTAAAGAACTTGTTGGGGTTGTCGCTGTCCTTTCCGCAAGAGAAAGCTACAATCTGTGCCGCAACGTTTGCGCAAAGCTTTGTCTGGCTTACAGAACCCTGGATTGTTACGTCCTTGCCAGTCTGGTTCTTGTTAAAAGCGATGAACTGGAGCGGAATAATGTCCGTACCCTGGTGCAAAAGCTGGTAGAATGAATGCTGACCGTTTGTTCCCGGTTCTCCAAAGATTACAGGACCTGTAACGTAGTCAATTTCCTTTCCAAAGCGGTTTACGCTCTTTCCGTTTGATTCCATGTCCAACTGCTGAAGGTGGGCTGGGAAGCGGCTCAATGCCTGTGAGTAGGGAAGAATAGCCGTTGTTGGAAGTCCAAGTACGTTGCGCTCGTAAACACCGATAAGTGCGTCCATAAGAGCGGCGTTCTTTGTTACGTCCTTTTCGCATGAATTCTTGTCTTCTTCTGCGGCACCCTTAAGGAAGCGGTCAAAAATGTCTGCTCCAAATGCAAGGCTAAGAATTGCGCCGCCTACAGCAGAAGTAGAAGAATAGCGTCCTCCAATGTAGTCATCCATGAAGAATGCTGCCATGTAGTCAGGATTCTTTACGAGCGGGCTTGTTTCGCTTGTTACTGCAATCATGTGCTTGGAAACGTCACAGCCTGCGTTCTTTATGTATTCCTTTACGAAAGATTCGTTTGTAAGGGTTTCCAGAGTTGTTCCGCTCTTAGAAACAAGGATAAAGATTGTCTTTGCAATGTCTATTGAGTTGAGTACGGAAACAGCATCGTCCGGGTCAACGTTGGAGATGAAGTGGGCCTCCATCTTGAACTTGTTGTTTGCCTTTGCCCAGTTTTCCAAAGCAAGGTACATTGCGCGTGGACCCAAGTCGCTTCCGCCAATACCAATCTGGCAAACTGTTGTGTATTTTTCGCCCTTTTCGTTAAGAAGAGCTCCAGAGTGAACCTTTTCCGCAAATTCAGCGATTTTCTTCTGCTGCTCAATGTAGAAAGTCCTCTTGTTAACGCCAGCAGCCATTACGTCCTTGCCAAGCTGACCCCTTGTAAGGTGGTGGAGAACCATGCGCTGCTCTCCAGTGTTAACAACATCGCCGTTGTAAAGCGCTTCAAACTTTTCAAGCAGCTGAGCTTCCTTTGCCAAGTCCTTAAAGACCTGGATTGTACGGCTGTCCACTGCTTTTGCCGCATAGTTGTAGGTGAGCCCTGCACCCATAGGAATTGAATATTCTGAAACGCGTTTTGCTGCGCCTTCAGCCTTAAGCTCCTTAGCGATAGAAACAGAGTCCTTCAAAGACTGGAGTTTCTTAAAGCTTTCAAGAGATGTTAGATTGTTCCATGCAATTTCTGCCATATTAAAGCCCCTGGTAAAATTTGTTAGATAAATATACCAAAAATCAAAAAATTATGCTATACTAAAAAAAGCGGCATTTTTCTGCAAAAAAGCATTGTGCAAGGCATGATGCAAAGGCATGGTGCAAAGCGGAAAACACTAAACTGCCGTATGGAGGAATTTTTATGGTGAATCTTCTTATTACAATCCTTGTTGGTGCCTTTATTGGTTGGCTCGCAGGAATTTTAATGAAGTCTGCCCACGGATTCTTGCTTTCATGCATTCTGGGTATTGTCGGTAGCGCAATCGGCGGTTGGCTTGCAGGAGTCCTTGGAATCCACATCGGAAGCGGACTCATAAGCTCGCTCATCTTTGGCGTTGCGGGAACATGTATTCTTATTGCAATCGTTCGCGCAATAATGGGCAAAAAGTTCTAAGACTGCATAAAATGCTGAATTTGGTCTCTTAATGGCCAGGTTCAGCATTCATGCCATAATTTTTCCTTTTTCTTCCTTATCTGGAGCACATTTTTTGTTCTACTGTCCCTTCGGGAAGGCAATCTTTAACCCGCTTTCCGTGGCTCCGCTTCCGCTCCGGCCCGCTTTCGCGGTCTTGCTGGCGCAACCACTCCAATCGGGGCTAGGTCTCTTTACTTTACGTATGGAATGTATTGTTTTATACGTAGAATATTCACGATTATAAGAATCCTAAAATAACGTTTGTAACTCCGCAGCTCTATATAGAAGGTCTTAAAAAATAGACAGTTTGCGTGCATTTTTATTCAATGCTCCTTCAATAAATTTCTTGTGTTTTCCAAAAAGCTCGCTTATAATATTTTACATGGGGTTTAGTTCCATCTTAGGTAGACAAGGAGGTTGTAATGGAACAGGAAGTTGTAAGCACCAGGAACAAAAGCATAGATTCAGCAATAAGCGAGCTGTGCGGAAAACTTCGTAAGAGCTTAAATTCTTATCAGGCAGTTATTTTCCTTGCCGCAATCGATTATGATTTTCCACTTCTTTCGCAAAAGATAAAAGAAAAATTTCCGAATGCCGAAGTTTTGGGAACAAGTACCGCAGGAGAATTTTCTGCTGACGGTTTTACGGAAGGCTCCCTTATTCTAACAACCATGTCTGACGCTTCCACCAAGGTAAAGGGAGTGTTCATCGACCATGCAAGCAAGTATCCCATTGCCTACAAAAGCGACATAGAAGCTGCCCTAAAAGAATGCGGAATATCCATTGGAGACCCCAATTCCCACACCAATGCCTTTGCAATCGAATTTACAAATGCAATCTACAATGCAGAAGAAACAATCCTTTCAAATTTCTATGCAATCATAAAGAACGACAAATTTCCCCTTGCAGGAGCTACTGCCGGCTACACAGGAAACACACCAAAGAGTTTTGTAAGCTACAACGGAAAGTCTACCCAGGACGGATCCGTAATGCTTTTTGTAAAGACCCGGTGCAAATTTGACATTAGGCAGGAAGACATCTTTAATACAACAGGAAAGCAGATTTACGTTACAAAATCAGACACCATGCGGCGTGAACTCCACACATTGAACGGTCGCCCAGCCGCTACAGTCTATGCGGAACAGCTTGGCGTAAGCGAATCCCAGGCAGCGGAACAGACTTTTGAAAATCCATTCGGACGCTTTGTAAACGGAAGCATACATATTGCAGCATTGGCTTCTTTGACTGCGGATAAAAAAATCACAACCTTTGCAAGAGTCACTCCCAATACAACGCTTGAGATGATGCACATTGGAGACGCATTGCAAAAGGCAGACCAAACATGCAGCGGAATAAAATCAGCAATACCGCATCCTAAGTTCACTTTGCTAATGACATGCATAACGAGAACCTTGTACTTTGACCGCTCCGGTATGAAGGGCGCAATAATTGGAAAATACAAAAATACTTTCCCAACCTTCTGCGGATTTTCATGTTACGGTGAACAGATAGGAAGAATTCACTGTAATCAAACTCTTGTTTCTTTGGTAATAGGTGACTGATATGGAAAATCTAAATCTTGTAAAAAGCGGCATTGACATTTCTAACATCCTCATTGACTATCTTGCAAAAGATGCCATGGGTTCTGATTTTTTAAAGAATTATCTTACCAACATAGGTGCTCAGGCAAAGGCATCAAAACTGCAAAAGGAAGCCTTGGAAAAACTAATGGAAAGCAGCACCGCCATTGGCAATGAATCAAGAAGCATTTCCGAAAGTGCAGTGGAAAACAATTCCCGCCTGGATTCTATCTTTACCGCAGTAGAAGCACTTCTGCAGAGCGTAAAAAAAATAGAATCTGATTACCGCCAGTACATGGAGCAGTTCAAGGAGCTTATAAATCAGGCAAATGAAATCAACGGACTTGTTGATTCAATCAAAAACATTTCCGCTCAGACAAATTTGCTTTCCTTTAACGCCTCCATAGAAGCTGCCCGCGCCGGTGTTGCAGGAAAGGGATTTAGAATCATTGCAAACGAAGTTAAAAAACTTTCCGACAACACGGACAAAACTTCCGAGACAATCAAAACCAAAGTGGAAGCATTGACCCGTTCAATCTCTACCCTGGAAAAAGGCACCCTTAAAAACGCAGATGAACTGACAGGCCTTGCAGGAGAAACCGGAGCTACATTGGAAAAGTTCAGCAATGTACGCCAGATCAATTCCCAGAATAACGACAACGTAACCCACGTTACAAGCCGCATAGAAAGCAACATCGGCGATATAAACACGATGATAAAATCCGTGCAGGAAGCAGATGCTGTAAGCCGGCAAACCTTGGACAACTTTGCAAAGTGCGCTTCGGAAAACGAAATGCTCTTTAACGATCTGTACTCCTTTGCCTACCAGATAAAAGCCATCTTCAAAGAATTGAATTTGGAAGGAGTGCAAGGATAGGCAAAAGGCTTATTGTGCAATTTCAAGAATTTGCTACGGCATAATCTTGCAGTCAAGAAGGTACTCTTCTTTTAAGGAGTATTCCTTTTTAAAGTAATGTGTTGAAAAATAATGGGTAACTGGGAAGTCACTTCCGAAGAGGATTTTTTCTTTGTCGCGGACAAGTGAGCGGAGTTTTTCCAGGTTCTTCTTTTGAATGCAGGCGGTGTCGCAGAAGATGTTTTTGTGGGCGTTTACAAGTTTTGCACATTCTGCCGCTTCGGCATTCCCCATATTAAACTTACCATCAGTGCAATAAAATGCATAATCTATATTCATGCTTGACATTTG
>JAGACC010000336.1 GCA_017614295.1 Treponema sp. | reverse complement strand
TGCAAAAATTCCGGATACCTTGCAAGCCCCAATTGCGAGGACACAAAAATATCCTACAGGCCAAAAAACTCACCGTTGGGTTCTTGCTGCCCCTACTGCCAGATTGTAACGCTAACACCGGACTTAAAATTTTCTGCCGGAGTAAATGATATGAAGGGAGAATACAAAGGACAGATGCCTGTTGCAAAAAAATGGTTTGTTCTTCCCCCATCCATTGAATACTGGTACACAAAGCATACATTGGGCTACAGGGAAATACCGCCGGAACTTTCACCGGAAGATCCTTCCAACGCAAGGGATTCTGCCTTACGCGCACTTTCTATTGTCTTTCCGGAAAGAGGAGCAAACATAGTCATTCCCGTAGAAATAGACGGAAAGAAGGGAGCTGCGGTTATGCTTGTTGCGGAAAGGAGCAAAGACTGCACCGTCTACTGGGATATAGACGGAGACTACATTGGCTCTACCAAGGGAACCCACCAGATGTCATGTAACCCAACGACAGGTAAACATGTCCTTACCGTATGGGATTCGGCAGGAAGAAGAGACAGCACAACTTTTACTGTAGTTGGAAACGACGATTAGATTTTTTCTACCAAACCGCGCTTTTCCAGTTCTTCAAGAATGATTTTTGCAATGTCTTCCGGCAAGTTCTTGCTGGTGTCTATTATAAGGTCTGCGGCGTTATAGTCGGTATTGTCTATTCCGTAGAGGGCCTTGTAGCGCTTTGTGTCTTCTGCGTCCCTCATTGCGGTGAATCTCTTTATTTCCTCAAGGTCTCCGCCTTCCCTGTTCAAGATGCGGCTGGCACGAAGTTCCTCGCTTGCAAGAAGGTAAACCTTTAGGTCCGCCTCTTTTAGCATCCAGATGGCAAGACGGCTTCCAAGAACACAGCTTTCCTTACGGGCAAGTTCAACCTGGCGGGTGTCTACAGTGCGGTCGTAGGAGTCGTCTGTTTTTGCATTCTCTATTACCTGGGGCAAAGTAAGTCCCAGTTCCTGAGCTAGGTTACGGAATGTAAAGTTAATAAGCTTTACGCCCAAAAGTTTTGAAAGAAGCGTGCTAACAGTTGTGTTTCCGCATCCGGATCTTCCGCTTATTGCAACACGAAGGCTCTTTCCCGAAGGAATTTTGTAATCAGACATAAAGGCTCCTCCTATTCAACATTCTTGCTTTGCTCACGGATGTTTTCCAGTGCGTCTTTTGCGTTAACAACGGCCTGTCCCACTTCCGTAAACTGGTTCTTGCTTCCGATAGTGTTTATCTCGCGGTTTGCTTCCTGACAGATAAAATCTATGCGCTTACCCGGCGTTGGGTTTTCCACGAATTCCTTGCGCAAGGCAGAAAGATGGCTCTGCAGGCGTATTATCTCTTCGTTTATCGTATACTTAACAAGCATTGAAGCTGTTTCTTCCAGAATCCTGTTCTGGTCAACATGGTCTCCCAAAAGCTCGTGGAATTTCTTTTCGATAGTTTCCCTGAACTTTTCTTCCATCTTGGGTTGCCATTCCTTAAAGAAAGCAGCGCATGAATCAAGAACGCCAAGCTTGTTCAAGAGGTCGGCCTTTAGGTTTTCGCCTTCACGGATGCGGTCACTTACAAAGCCTTCCAGAACTTCTTCAAATACAGGTTCTATCTTTTTCCAGTAGCGCTCCGGGTCGTATTCGTATGTTACGTTAAGAACACCTTCCTGCTCTATAATAAGGCTTAGCGGAATGTCCGTAACGTTTTGCCCTACAGCCTGAGCAACAGAAGCTATTGCATCCCTGTAGCGCACAGCGGCTTTTGTGTCTGCAACAATCTTTGCGGAACTTTCCAAATCCTTTACGCGGATAAAAACGTCCACCTTGCCCCTTATTATTTTGGAGCAGATTGTCTTTCTTATGCGGCTTTCCAGTACGTTAAGGAACTGGGGCAAATTTATGTTCAAGTCCAAAAAGCGGGAATTAACGGAACGAATTTCTACGCTTACCTGAGTTGATTCAATAACGGCTTCCTTATAGCCGTAACCTGTCATGCTGTTCAATTGCCTTTACCCCTCTTAAGCTCATCAAAAATCATTTGTCCAACCTTCCAGTTGTCTCCGGCACCCATGGTAACAAAAAGGTATCCGTCGGGATATTGGCTTCCGCTGGGTTCAGAAAGAAGTTCAAGTCCTTTCTTTGCAGCTTCGTCAAATTCTCCGCAGTAGAAGACGTCTGAGTGGCGCATTCTTGCATGGTCCGCAAGTTTTTTTCCTGTTACGCTAAAAAATTCCGCAGACTCTCTGGCACTGGCATATATCTTATTTATGATTACCTTGTCCGCAGCACCAAAACAATCCGCAAACTCTTCCAGCAGGGCTTGGGTACGCGAATAGGTGTGGCTCATAAAGTCAACGATAATCTTGTGTCCCTTGTAGAATTTTCTGAATCCCTTTAATGTGCTTTTTACGGCAGTTGGATGGTGGCCGTAGTCATCTATAAAAATAACGTCCTGACCGCCGGGTGTTTTTGCGTTGCCGATAATTTCGCTACGTCTCTTTCCGCCCTTAAAATTCAAAAGGCCTTCCTTTATCTTCTCGTGGAATTCCGGAACATTCTTTCCGTCGGATGCAATAAGTTCGCAGCAGAGGGCAACCGCGGCTGTAGCATTTCGCATGTTGTGTTCTCCCGGTACGCAGATAGCGCATTCGCCAAGGGAGTCTATTGTAAAATACTGCTTTCCGTTTTTTACCTGACCAAATGAAATTTTGTATGGTCCGCTTGCATTGCTTCCATAAGGTACAAGCTCCAAGTCCTGCCTCATCTGCTTTGCAAGTCCGGCAGTTTCCACAGCACCCGGATCATCCGCGCAGTAGATTAGCTGGCCGTAAGGTGGCAAAAGGCATATATAGTCAACGAAGGCTTTTCTTATGTCTGCATAGGTTGGGTAATAATCCTGATGGTCGCTTTCCACGGAAGTTAGCACGATTTTCTTTGGGTGGTAGGCCATAAAGTGACGCTGGTATTCGCAGGTTTCCGCAACAAAATAATTTTTTCCGCCGGGGACAAATGAATCGGATGTCATTGTGCAGGTTGACTTTCCGAATGAAGTGATTATGCTTCCCGCAAGTGCCTGGGACGGAAGGTTTACGGACTTTAGTATTGTTCCCGTAAGACCCGTGGTGGTAGTCTTTCCGTGGACTCCGCAGATTCCCGCGCTATAGGAAAGAGCAGAGTATGCACCCAAGGCTTCGCTGTACAAAAGCGTGGGTATTCCAAGTTCTTCTGCCTTTGCAAGCTCAGGATTTTTTTCTGCACTGTATGCGCTTGAATGAATTACAAACTGAATGTCTTTGCTTATGTTTGCCGCATCGAATGACAAAGCTTTTATGCCAAGGTTTTCTAGAATTTCATCTGTATAAAAACGCTCAGAGACATCGCTTCCTGTTATGACTGCCCCGCGTTTGTTAAGGAGTTCTACAAGGGCTGCCATTCCGGTTCCCTTTATTCCGACGAAATGTATGCGGACACCCTTCAAGTTTTCGGGCAAAGTGTTCAAATCTGTTTTCATATATACATTATAGCACAGAGTACCTTTCTTTGCAAATATCGACTTTTTTTGGTCATGGAAATCAATTTTTAGACTAAGAGTAATAAAAGTACATTGAATAACGGTGGTTGCCATTCGACAGATGCTCAGAAATCGGCTCTCGAAACCACCATTAGCAGAATCATTGTTTCTGTAAATGGTCATTTCGAGAGCCTCAATGACCGCATTCCTTCAAAAACTTATAGTCAGTGGGTCCCAGTAAAGGCAAAATAAGAAATGGGAATTAGGAAAACATGCGAAAGGCATGAGGCCGGATTTGAAGGTCCCGCGAAGCGGGTTGCGCCAGCAATGGAGCGGGAAAGGGACCCGCGGAACCCTGCAAAGCCGTTCCACGATGGATGTTTGTTTTTTTAAGGACACAAGTGGCAAAGAAGAAATTGCCGTCCAAAAGAATAAAAAAAAAGCCCCGCCTGGCGCTCTCCTTTAAAGGCTCCGGCGGGACGGTATAAAAAAGTTCGAAGGAATTAGCCCCTCTGCCCTGAAAGCTCAATGTAAATTTGATCTGCAAGACCAAAGTGGGAATTCTTTGTAAGACTTTCTGCGTAGTTGTCGTACATCATATCCTCATACATGTCGCGGGCATAGTCGTTCTTTCCGAACAGCTCACTCTTCTGGATTGTCTTTCTTGCGGAAGAAAGCATCATCTTTACCATGTAGTTTTCAAGTTCCTTTGACTGGGCATAAAGCTCTGATGTTTTGTCTATTACAGGTGCCTTGCCCTTTGACGTTGTGCTTGTTGCGGCAAAACCTTCCGGCTTGGCGTTCTTGTCTGCCTCTGAAACGTAAAAGTTGTAGAATCCCTGGGTGTAGTCTCCGTTCAGGCGGTGGTTAGAAGAAACCTGGCTAGAGGAAAGACCGCTTCCGATTTTGGGGGATGATGACTTTTCTGCAGAGTCTGCATCCTGCTTCATTTTATTTATTAGAGACATAAACCTTCCGTTTTCGCTTTCTGCCTTAGCCTCTTTCATTACCTCGTGTCCGTTTGAAAGAGTTCCCGTAATGCCTAGACCCGAAACACCTTTTACTGCCATAGCTTACCGTCCTTAGCGCTTAAGGTTTGCTGCGGTCTGGAGCATGTTGTCGCTTGTCTGGATTGCCTTTGAGTTGAATTCGTAGGCTCTCTGGGCAACAATCATCTGT
>JAGACC010000335.1 GCA_017614295.1 Treponema sp. | reverse complement strand
TGAAATGGCCTGCCGCTCCGTGAAAATAAAATGTGAACTAGTCAAACTCGCGGATTGCACATACGGTCTGGCTGTTTCCGCCTCCCGTCCATTTTGGTGGTGCGTAGATTCCGTCTCGTCCTGAGATTACAACGTAGTCCCATTCTTCCGCCCTTTGAGTGGATGAGGTAAAGAAGATTTCCTGCATAAGACTGTCGCCTCCGCAGCTTGTCCTTGCTTCGTCCACCGCCTGTAATGCTTCCTTTAGCTTTTGCATTTCGTTTGAGGAAGGAACGTACCAGCCGTCTGCGAATGGGGTTGAGCCTGCATTGCTTCCTTCCACTCCTGCATAGTTTTTAGCCCAGTAGAAGAGCGGGTATTTTGCCGGGTCAGAAGTGTCGTCCTTTTTGCCGTATTTTTTAAGCCAGGATGCTATCTGCTCGAGCGCGTAAGATCCGTCTTTGTGGTGGGCATATTTTAGCGGTACCAAGTCCACGTGGGCAGCGGATGCGTCTTCCGTGCACCAGCAAATATTGCTTGCGGACTTTAGGATTTTTGGTCCCTTTGCATCGCGGGTGATTAGGGTTCCGACGGTCTTTGCGTTTTTAAGTCCTACGCCAAGGGTTCTTTCCTTTCCGTTGTAGGAGCAGTCTTTTCCCTTGTAGAAGATTACGGCTATGGCTGAACCTGCTTCTTCTGCTGTAAGCTTTGTTCCCTTTTTGTAGGGCTTTGCGCTTCCGTCTTTGAACACTATGTCTCCTACCGCTTTTGGTGCAGATGGGGCTTTTGTTCCGATGTAGGATTTTGATGAGAAAAGTTTTGTTACCCTGCTTTTTACGCTTGGGATTGGGAGTATCTTTGCATCTGAGCCGCTGACGTTTGAAAGGCTGCTTATTTTTAGGAGCTTCTTGTCTGCGGTTTTGCCTGGTGCTTTTGCAGAAAATTCCCTGATTGCTATGACCTTTGCGTTTGTCCAGCTCTTGTTTTCTTCTGCAAGTCCGGAATTCCAGCTAAAGTCATAGGCGTAGGCGCACCAGTCTTTCTTTTCGCACTGGGAGACCGACCAGTACTTTCCCTGAAGCCTTGTTCCTCCGCAAAGTGAGAGTGCGGCTTCTACCGTGGCTCTTGCTTCGTAGGCTTTTTTTAGCTCCGTTATTGTTGGGGCATACCAGTTTGTCTCGTACTCTGTTCCTGAAACAGGCAGCTTTCTGTACTGGGCAAAATATTCTGCAGATTCAAAGACTGGGAATACGGTCTTAAAGAATTCAAACCAGTCTTGGTTTTCTACAACACGCTTACCGCCAATCTGTATAATTCCGGTTTCCGAAGTGATGGTGTTTTCTTTAATAAAGTCGTAGAGCTTTTGTACGCTTTGGCTTCCGTCCTTTGTTTTTGCTGGCTGCAAAGATGTAACGTTCTGCCAGAATGCAACGTTTGTGTCGTTACCCTGTGTGTAGAACCAAGGCATTGTCTTTCTGTTGTTCTTGCCAACATTTGCCCATTCACCGCAGGATGCAATGCCGAGAGCGCGTTCCTTTCCGTCGTCAGAGCATTCCTTTCCAACATAGAATATTACTGCAACCGCAGATTTTTTCTGTGCGTCGGAAAGAAGCAGGTTCTTTGCGTAGGGTTCTGCGCTTCCGTCGTTGAATACAATGTCTCCCACCTTGCGCTTTTCCGTTGGAGCCTTGGAGCCTATGTAGCGTCCCTTTGAAGGTGTGTATTTAGCCTGTGAGCTTTTTGCCTCTTCCGCCTTAGCCGGCCTTCCTTCTGCAAATTCGTGGAGGAAGTATGCCTGGTATGAGTCGGTGGCCTTTGTTTTTAAAAGTCCCTGGTCTGAGTTTATGTTGCTTACAGTCCACCAGGTGCCGCCTTCTATTTTTGCTGCCCCGCAAGCTTCAAGTGCCGCATTCACCGTGGAAAGAACAGAGTAGCTTCTTATGCGGGAGTCTTCCGTTTTTGTCGGGAGGTACCAGCCTGTAGCGTATCCGCTTCCTGCAGCGTGGCTTCCGCTAAGAGAGGCGTACTTGTTTGCCATTGCGAATGCCGGGTATTTTGATTCGTCGTCAGTGTCGTCCCAGTCGCCGTTGTTCCTGAATGTCTCGCTTATCTTTGCAAAGGCGCTGCTTCCGGAACGCAACTTGTCGTCCGAAAGTGAAGGTACGTAGCGGTATGCAAGTGTTGCCTCGGATGTGCAGAGCTGAACCTTACCCTTTGACTGGCAAAGACCTACGCCTATAACCCGCCTTTTTCCGTCGTCGGAGCAGTCCTTTCCCACGTAGCAGACAACTGCAACCGCCGCATTTTTCTGTGAAGGGGTAAGACTCATGCCCTTTGAATAGGGGATGGAGCTTCCGTCCGTAAACACTATGTCTCCAACCTTGCGCTCTTCGCTTGGGGATTTTGTTCCTATAATTGTTCCTGTATAAGATGAATTGTTGGATGATGAACTAGAAGATGATGCGCTGGAAGATGATGCGCTGGAAGATGATGAAGAACCCGCCTTTGCCAAAGCAGACTGGCTTTCCTTGGCGGCACCAAATTCACGTATTGCGCAGATCTTCCTTTCCGAAGCAGGCTTTTTCCCTGTAATGTTAAGAGCACCCGTCGCAAAACCAAGCATTGTTGCGCATACCTTTTCAAAATCACTTGATGCGCTTGTAGCTTCCTGTGATGCAGACATGTACTTTTCGTAGCCAAATTCACCGCCGCTTATACCTGTGGAGAACAAGGCCCAGCTAACGTCGTCCAAGGTGTCCTTTGCCTTAAAGAGCTTAAAAAGTTCTGCGGAAGATGGAAGGTACCAGCCGTCTGCGTATTCAGTTCCGCTAACGTTGCTTCCCTTTGCCTGCGAGTAGTTCTTTGCCCAGTAGAATGCCGGGTATTTTGAAGGGTCAGAAGTGTCGTCTTTTTTGCCGTTTTCTTTAAGGTAGCCTGCTATCTGCAAGAGGTTGTCGCTTCCGTCCCTGTCTCCGGAGAAGGTGTAGCCCCCGCTCTTTCCCTGGGAAGGACATTCAATAGACTTGATTTCCAGGTTGTAGGCAGATGCGTTTTCTGAGCACCAAGCAATCCCGCTTTTGTCGTGAACAAGCCCAACTCCAAGCGTACGCTGCCTTCCGTCGTTTGAGCAGTCGCTTCCCACGTAGAAAATAACTGCAACCGCTGCCTGACCTTGCGCCTTGGTAAGCTTTAGACCCTTTTTGTAGGGAGTAGCGCTTCCGTCCTTAAAGACAATGTCGCCAACCGCCTTTTGAGCAGAAGGGGATTTTGTACCAAAATATGAAGACTGTGCCGATTGGGAAACTGATGATGCAACTGTGCTTTTTGAACTAGTCTTGCCCTGGTCTTTTGTTCCGCCCGCAGAAAGTGAGCTGCCCGCAAGGGACACTGCTATGACGAGCGAAAGAACTTTAAAAATTCGTCCTGATTTTTTACTGGCCATCAGTACCTCCGTTTATTCAATTCTAGCATAGGGGTTTGCATACCGCAAGAAAATGTTTTTTTTATGCTGCTATTCTTTTGGACGGTAGTTTTTTCCGTTCTACCATCCGCTTGTTGGCTAACTCGGCTGGAAGTTTCTTTGCGCCACCGGTGTTCCGGGGTTCCGGCTTTCGCCTTCATTACCGCTTCGCGGTAACGCACTCTCGTGCGCCCCTCCATACCGGCGTAAGTTGCCACGGAAAATCCCATGTTGCTAAGCCGCCATCCATGGCTCTTATTTGCCGGCAAGAAAGAAGTGCCTGAACTGTCCAAAAACTTCAAAAAAAATGTCGTTCTCGCTCTAGCAGGTGCCATTGTTCAGCATTTTTCTAGTATTCACCTGAATAATCATAAGATGCGTCTTGCAAAAGCTGCCAGAATTCCTTTGTTACAACTCCGGTCTGGGGTAGTCCCTTCTGCTTCTGAACCTTCTTAACCGCGGCTTCCGTCTGCTTTCCAAAGTAACCGTCAATGTCAATCTTCTGACCAAAGAAGTTCACCAGCATGCTTTGCAGGTAAAAAACGTCGTCTCCAAAAACATGCTTCTTTTCCAGTTTTAAAGTCCTGGAAAATTCCGGAATGTCAACGTAGAGGGCATCCTTTTGGATAAGGTTTTCTGCCTTTCCTGTCTTTACCGTAAGGATTGGTGTCTTTTCCATAAAAAGGGAGTCATCCTCTTCTGATTCCTCTAGGTAGACCTTGTGAACTTCAATTTTTCCGTCTCCGTAAAAAAGAGCAAATCCTATTCCGCCCCCTGCGTACCAGGAAAAAACATCGGATGCAGACTTTTGCCCCTGCTTGGAATATGCCCCGGAACCGTTTACTGTTGGCACAAGGTATTTTGGGAGGGTAAGCAAATGGTGCTCTTCGTCGTTTGCAGAATCGTAAAGGAAGACGTCGTATGTGTCCCCCAAGTCATCCTGGATAAGCTTACGGAACCTCCACTGGAAGGTCACCGAATCAAGCGCGAACAAGGAAACCGAACATAAAGCCAAGAAAGCAAAGAGTAAAATTCTGCGGTTCATCAGAGCCACCTCCGTCTTAAGTTGTTATAAATCATTATATTGCATAGTTTAAAAAATTCAATTCCTATCCTTAATTCATTAAATTCACAAAAAGTAAAAATGTAACAGATGCCGGTGCAGGATTTTTTTTGTGTTATAATGTTTTTGAGGAATATATGCAACTTACAGGAACATTTGAAGAGCGTGTGGACCAGGCCATAGCATTTGCAAGGGCTCACAACACATACAAGTACGACCACGAAAAAATCTCGGGAATCTACCGCAAGGCAGGAGTTCCCTACACCAAGGCGGCAGAAAAACTCTTCCGCGAATGGGCTGGCGTGTTTGACGGCATTCTTTTCTATAATGACAATGACGAATACTGGCCAACGCACCGCGTCGATTTCTACATCTCATTCTTTAGCGATGCGGAAGATTTTACAGACTATGGCATCAAGTACGCAGCGGAGCCGGGAGATGACGAATACGACCCCGCAATACTCGTGAGAAATAAGTTCGGCGCGGATGCCGTACCCGTGGCGACTGGCGGTTACTACTATCCGGGGTGGATTTACTCCCTGCCAGACGGCTCGCTCTTCTCTTACCACAACGACTACGACGAAGACGACGGATGGCATTTCGACACTTTCACCGATTTGCTGCGGATGGAACTGGGCAGTCCGAATCCCACAAGAATGGAAAAAATCGTAGAGAATCAGGACATCAGTGGCACATTGGACGAGTGCATCGAACAGGAAATCGCATTCTTCAAGACCCACGGAGGCTACCAGAACTGCCGCTTGCTAAATTCAGCAGGGATAGCCGTAGACATTCCGGAAGACCGCGACTTCACCGATGATGAGCTTTCTAAATTCCTTCACGATTATTTTAGACAGCCCATGCCGGAGATGCCCGGAAGACAGCACAGGATTTGGCACGTCGTAAAATGACGGAGGAAAACGCCATGAGTGGCCAACGTTTTAAAAACATCTCTATGACCGGCCGCCTGTGCTACGTTTTTATGTGCATAGAGCGGTATTTGTTGGCGAAGAAGAGACAATGAAAGCCATCGCAAGCATCGAAGAAATCCTAAAAAGCCACGGGATAGAGTTGCCCGGCTTTTCGCCTGTATCGGAATATATCAAACACGATCCTCGCGATGCCGCCCGTCAAGAAAAATTAGGAATAACCGACCGGAGCGGAGAG
>JAGACC010000041.1 GCA_017614295.1 Treponema sp. | reverse complement strand
TTTTTTGTTATTTCCATTTTACGGATGAATCATATCCATCTTGGAAAAGCCAAAAATAATTTCCTTCTTGTTTATTCTGCAACCCAAGTCAAACTTTGTTAAACGCATAAGTATAAGTTCATCTTTGTGAATCTTCCAGTAGCCCTTGTATTGATTGCGTATCATCTTTTTATAAGCAGCATATTCCCCGTCCTCTAAGGGAATTTTATAATAGACTGGCAATTGGCTTACATTTACGGGAACTCCACCGGAATAATTTTGTTCTATTACTTCTACATTCTTTTTGTCTATATTCAATTTTGAATCATAATAAAAAAGAAGCTTAATAAAATCTATATTCCTGCAGTCATCTATGCTCTATGAATTCTTTTTGTAGTAGTCAGAGATAAGTTCCTTGTGGCTATAGCTGTAATAGATTCCGCGGAGTTCTTCAAGTATATTGCACCTGTAAAACTTGGCTGAACTTTCATCATACATCCAATATGCATTTTGAACAGAATATTTTTTTCCTTCTGATAAGTATTCAATAAAATATTCTCCGTCGTCAATACAGGCTTTTTCAATTCTATTATCAGTTATCTCTTTTGCGCATTTTATTTTCTTGTCCATTCTAGTTAAGTTTTCTGAAAGCTTTTGGTCAAGCAGCGCAGAAATGTCATTTGACCTAGGAATATTACCAGTGAATATTTTTGTACATTCCTTGCCATTTTTTAGGTAGACAGAAACATCACTCGCTTTCTCGTCATGGGAAAATGCGCATGGAATGCAAAGGCAAATGAAAATTGCAGAAAGCGCAAGTAGTATTTTTTTCTTTGTCTTGAACAAGAAGAGCCCCCCTTAGTCTTCGGTCACTTTTTCCGAAAGAACGTATGCCGTAACAGTGCTGTAGCTTCCCGCATCAAAAAAAGTAACTTCCGTAAGATTTATCTTTCCGGTAACAGGAAAACTCTCCCCTATGCAGACAAGCGTTCCTGCCGCAAGGGAATTTATGCGGACGTCGGAAAGGTCAAGGGAACGGTAAACTGCACATGCCTTAGAAATCTTCCCGGTCTTAAATGCTTTGCAAACCCTGTTGCTTATTGCCCAGTAGTCAGTATTGTTGTAGCGAACCCTAACAAAATCATTCTTTGCGCTCTCACCGTTGGAAACACGCCAGGCAGTCTTTACGTCTTCCTTTAAATTTCCAAATGAATCAACCTGGTCGGTAAGATAAATTTCCATACGCTCACCGCGCTTAACATTTGCAGCCCAAATCATAACGCCGTTCTGGTTTTGCACCCAAAGCGAACCCAAGTCCTGCATCATAATTCCAGGCTCTGTGTTTGCAAAGGCCGTATCAACTGCATCCTGAGCAGACGCAATTGCCGCTCCAGCCAACAAAATAAAAACTGTATTCAAAAAAAATTTCTTAATGCTTTTCATTTAACAACGCCTAATAGTTCTTAATCTTTGCACGAACAGCTTCGCTAATGTCCAAGCGTCCAGCAACATCCTTAAGCTCGTTCCTAACAACACCGTCTTGAATCAAGAGAAGACCGTTTCCGCCCCTCTGACTAAGCTTTCCCAAAATATGCATGGCTGTAATGTCGTCCGCTTTTGTGCTAATTTTTTCTGCAACCATAAACTTGTTTGGAATAAGACCGTAATCGCGAAGGTAAACGCTAACTTCCACCATCTTTTCAGAAGAGTCATTGTGGGAATTAAGAACCGCAAGTTCCACTCCCTCGGCAATCCATCTGCTTCCCGCACTGGCATTTACATCGGAAGAGTTGTAAAGAAAAGAACCGCCGCCAATAACCACACCAGGCTTTGCGTCTACCGCAATAAAAATTTCCTGAGCCCAATAGTCCGCAGAGTTATAAAGTACGTGAACAAAATTCCTTCTGCTCCAGTCGGAAGTTCTCATTGCATTGCGCTTTATTTCCGCAGGGTAACTGTCGTTCTTGTCCGGGTTACGGTAAGCACCAACTGCTGTTCCCGCAGGCACGTCCCTAACCCATTCCATGTAGCCGCTTGCATTCTCCCTCCACAGAGAGCCACCCAGCATAACGGATTCAAGCGTAGAAGAAGTTGATTCAATCTTAATAAAGGTCTCTTCCTGAACAGCCCCGGCTTCTTCCTCTTCCGCAGCAAGTCCTTCAGCAGAATTCTTTTTTGAGCATCCGGTAAGACTTGTGGCAAGAGATGTCATGAAGATAGCAGACAAGGCAAGAGCACCAAATGACTTATAAAACGATTCGCTTTTTTTAGAAAGCATTTTTGTAAATATGCTGATTTTTTTTCCACCCATGGTCTTATTCTAACATCTGTGTTTTTATTTTGCAACAGGGCGGTAGAAGAGTATGGACCTTCTCCTTCCACCAGAAGCCTGTGTGCGCTGAATCTCAAAATCATCGGAAAGATATTCAATCAAATCCGAAAGCTTTTTAAAACCGTAGTCCAAGGTGTCAAAGCCCGGATCCTGCCTCTTAAAATATGAACCAGCCGCGCTTACATCTGCCCATCCGGTTTCGTCTGCATAGCGGTTGTAGGCATTCATCAGAAGCTTGTAAATCTTCCTGAACTGGCGGTCGGTCATAGTTTCGTTTCGTGAGCGGTGCTGGAAAAGACCAAGTCCACTACCCTTCTTAGACTTGTGGGGCTGCTTGGCAACTTCCTTAAGCTTTTCTTCCTCTTCCTCAGACTCTTCCTCTTCCGCATCCTGAAGGTTTTCTATAAAGATAAAATTGTCGCATGCGTTTACGAATGACTGGGGAGTTTTCTTCTGCCCAACACCGTAAACAACAAGCTGGCTTTCCCTAAGACGAGTTGCAAGTTTTGTAAAGTCGCTGTCGCTTGTTACAAGAACAAAGGCATCGTACTTGTCCGTGTAGAGCAAATCCATGGCATCTATAATCATTGCGCTGTCGCTGGAATTTTTTCCGCGCGTATAGGCAAACTGCTGAACCGGAATTATTGCGTTGTCGTTAAGTTCCTTCTTCCAGTTCTTTAGAGTGTCCAGGGAAAAGTCTCCGTATGCCCTTTTTGTAATCACGTGTCCGTAAACCGCAACTTCCTGAATAATGGAACGGAGCTTGTTTACCGGCGTGTTGTCAGCGTCTATCAAAACTGCAATTTTTTTCTGCTCGTCTATGTCTATCATTTTTCCTTCTTCTTTTTCTGGACCGCATTTTTTCCGCTAACCCGCTTTTCAGGGTTCCGGCTTTCGCCTTCATTGCCTAACGGCAACGAGTTGCAAGCAACTCGCCCTTACAATCGGGGGTAGGCTTGGTTTAATGCAACCGAAAATTAGTCCGCCAAATCTTTTAAAGACTTCTTTACATTACCGGCAGCGTATGCGCTTATGTAAAAACGATAGGGAGTCTGGTTTGACTCACACAAATATTTTGTCTCGTTTTCAGAAATCTTTTCTTCTGAAACAATCTGGAGCGTATAGTCTTTACCGTCAGCCACAAGGCTAAGTTCCGCTACAAGAGCATCATCTTTTTTGCCGGAGTAAGGCTGGTCGGACCAAGCAGAAACGCTAACAGCAGAAATTGTGTTCAACCAGGCAGAAACTTTTTCCGAAGAAATTTTTTCCTCACCAAAGCCTTCATATTTTTCAAGACGCCACGCTGTTGCCGCCGGGGAATTTTCATCACCGGAAGAAGGCAAAGTTTCCTTCTTTACCGTAAAGCTTCCGTCTTTTCCAGAAACCGTTACAGAAGAAATTTCTGAAGGGGAAAGTGCGTAAACCTTTTTGCTTCTAAGGGTATTTTCACTTGTGTCAAACAAAGTGTGAAGAGCCTTGTTTGCAAGAAGCACCGTGTTCTTTCCGTCCAGCTGAATATAGCTCTGGTTACCGGTGGAAGTGTTTTTTCCAACAGCAAGCGTTAGCAAAGTTTTACCGGAATCCATTGCAGTAACAGTTATCTTTGAAGCATCGTCCAAACCGTAGCGGCTTCCGTCACCGGAAAGAGAAGATGCAGTTCCCAATATCTTTATTTCTTTTACCGCACTCAAAATTGAATAAACAGAATTTTCATCAGCAGGGTATTTTTTGCTTCCCAAAGTCCACTCTGAATCCCCTGTCTTTACAAGATGAATTTCATTTTCCGAATCCATACCTTTTGTTATGATGATTTCGGAAGGCTCTGCTTCTGTCTTTACAATCTTAATTCCTGTCCTGGAAGAAGACCAAACCTGAAAACCATAAATCAGCACAAGGACTGCAAGTGCTGCAATCAAAACAATTCTTCTTTTAGAAAAAGTCTTATTCATTCTTTTCATCCTCCGGGCTAAATTCTTTGCGTATTGAATTGCGGCGCTTCTTCCGCAAGAGGAATACTACGAGTCCTGCCAAAGCAACAAGAACTGCAAGTCCCGCTTCGTTAAAATACTTTGCAAAGTTTGCAACCGGTCCTTTTGTAACATGCAGAGGGTTAAGGCTTAGTCCCTTTGTACGCATAGAACAAAGGTCTTCCTTATCGTTCATGTAGTCAACAACATTCTCCAGGAAAAGAGCAATTGGTTGGTAAATGCTGTCCTGATTTATAATATCGGCTCCGGTTATCCGAGAAGTGGATGCCACAAAGAGCTTACCCTTCTGCGTACCCTTGGCAATAAAATTGTTTCCTTCAAGAGCGCTTTCGTTTTCTGCCTGTGCAGAGTCGGCAAGTGGTCCTGTAAAGCAACTTGTAAATTTTCCCTGGGCAAGAAGTGCAACAGTGTATTCGCTTACACCTCCCGTTGGTGGAATTATACGGGTTGGATCTATCATAACCTCTGCATTTTCGTCTGCCGTAACAGTCCAGCTCTTTTTGGAAGTTGTTGCAAGCTTTATATATTCAAGGTCTGCCTTTTCGGAAGAAGCAACTTCGGAAGAAGTATCTTCGACAGAAGCAACTTCGGAAGAAGTTATTTCTCCAGCCATAAAGAACAAAAGGAAGCCAAGGTTACCCGTAATAGGATTGTTCTTAGCAAGGTTTTCCTTTTGTACAAGAGGGGCATAGTAGAAGTTCACGTTGCCAACTCCCTGCACTGGTCTCTTAAAGCACTGGGTGTCCAATACGTAGTTAGGTTCAACAGTAATTCCGTTCTTGCTAAGAATCTGCTCAAGCCCTGTTTTGTTTGCATAGTATTTTACCGTTGCACGAGGGTCGTTGGGGTTCTGCGGATACTGCTCAATGAACGGGTCAAGGAAAATCATTACGTTTCCGCCGCGCATCATGAACTGGTCAATCTTAAAGAGTTCAGCCTGACTGAATTCTTCTTTTGGACCGTTAATCATTATGCAGACAACGTCAGAAGGAATATCCTTTGAAGCAAGGTTCAATTCTTCAAGAGTGTAGCCGTCCCTTAAAAGAGAAGCAAAGTTTGCAATGCCGTACTGGGGATCGTTCAAGTCTAGGCAGCCGTGACCTGTTACGTAAGCAATTGTCTGCGTATTGGCAACAAGGCTTTCCAAGGCACCGCTTATGCTTTCTTCAAGTTCTTCAAGTCCCTGCACCGCATTAAGAACAACACCAGGCATTACCTGCATAGAAACCATCTGCAAAGGAATAACCCTAAAAGATTCTCCCTTCTGCAAAACAAGACCAAGTGCCGCAAGTGATTCTGAGCGGTTTTCGTCCTTTGCACGCACCACCTGAATTCCGTAGCGCTCACGCAAAGAAAGGCATTCATCCCCGGAAGGATCTACCGACTGGAATTCAATAAGACCGTTTGCCTTTTTGTTTACAAGCTCGTATGCATTCTTTACAAACTGGTCAACCTTATCCATTCCGCTTATTTCAAAGTTATGAAGGTTGCTGGACTTGTAAAGGGTAAGCTTTGGAGTCTCCTTCATACCGGCAAGAATATTTGTGTTGCGGATAAGGCGAGAAATCGAAGTAGTTATTTTGTATTCCAAACCGCCAGCCTGTGTTACGGGATCAAGACATTCAATCTGGTCTGCATAGCTAAAGACAAGTCCCATAAAGACGTTCTTAAAGCCAACCTCGTTGTCCTTTATCTCCCGAATCTGAACCTGCTGAAGTCCGTAGCCGCCTGCCATGGAAGCATTCTCGTCCTTGTCTGTGTCAAAGTATTCAACAGTAAGATTCTTTCCGGAAGCGTTTTTGTATTCGGTAAGCATATCCTGAACATACTGTCTTACAGAATTCTGGTCCGGCGGAAGGTTTTCCGAGAAGAATACCTTTATCTGAAGGGGCTGCTCAAGGGTTGCGCATACGTCTCGGCTTGCAGGAGAAAGCGAATAAGACTTTGTCTGTGTAAGGTCTCCGCGCACGAATGCCTTTCCACCAACAAGGTTCAGCATAAGAAGAATTGCCGCAAAGAGAACAATGTCCAGCACAGGCATCTTCTTCTTAGAATTTGTTATGCTTGCAACAGTCAGAACAAAGAAGAGGGCTGTAATGCTAAGGAAGTAGATTATGTCCCTGCTGTCTATTATACCCCTGGAGATGGATTCAAAATGGGATGTTGAGCAGAGGAATTTTATGCCGCGTACAAGTGAACTTGGCATAAGGACTGCAAACGTTCCGCAGAAGCTAAGGAAAGCACAGATTGCAAAAGAGATAAAGAAAGAAATAATCTGGTTCTTGGTAACGGAAGAAGAAAACATTCCTATTGCGCAGTAAGCGGCAGACAAAAGAACAGCACCAATGTAGCCGCCAACAATAGGACCTGCATCAACTTCGCCAAGAAGGCAGCATGTTAAAACGTAAAATAGCGTCGGAACTAAAAGCATTAAACAGGAAACAAGGGAAGCAAGATATTTTCCTGCTACCACAGAAAGTGGTGTTACCGGAAGGGTAAGCAGAGTTTCCATACTGCCGCTTCTCTTTTCTTCGCTAAAGACGCGCATGGTAAGAGCCGGAATAAACAAGCAAAAGAAGAGGGGAAGGTACTCAAAGAAACCCCTAAGTTCAGCACGCTTTATAATGAAGAAAATTGAAAAGAACCTTATTCCCGCAGCAAGCAGGAACACGACACAAACAATATATGGTATAGGGCTTGTGAACAAAGCAGAAAGTTCACGTGAACAGATGACCGCCCAAGAAGCCTTTTTCTTATTAGACATTGCTTTCGCCTCCAGTTGTTAATGTTCTGAACACATCTTCCAGACTGTTCTTTGCCAAGTCCAGCGAATACAAATCCCACTTGCGCTCAAGTACAAAACGGGCAACAGAAGGCCTTACGTCTTCGCCGGATTTTAGCTGAGCAGATGATTCGTCCAGTGCAAGGATGGCATTCACCTTACCGTCTTCCACAACAGCAGAGCATGAAGAAGCAAAAGGTAGACCCTCCAATGCCTCTTTTACCTCCTTTTCGGAAGCACCACCAAGTGTAAGCACAACGGAAGCTTTTTGTCCGTACTTTTGGCGCAGGATGGCTGTAGGGCTGTCTGCAACCTTCTTTCCTCCGCTTATGATAATAACGCGGTTACAGAGCATTTCCACTTCGCTAAGGATATGGGTAGAAATAATAACCGTGCGGGTTTTTCCTATTTCCCTTATAAGGGAGCGGACTTCGCTTACCTGGTTGGGGTCCAGGCCGCTTGTTGGTTCGTCAAGGATAAGGATTTCCGGGTCTCCCATAAGAGCATGGGCAAGTCCAACGCGCTGACGGTTTCCGCGGGAAAGGTCGCCAATATTTTTATGCATCTGATCTTTTAAGCCGCAGATACGTGCAAGTTCAGGAACTTTTTCCTTTTTGTCTTTTCCCAGTGTATCCGCAATATAGCAAAGGTAGTCATAAACAATCATGTCGCTGTAAAGGGGTGCGGACTCCGGCATGTAACCAATCTTAGCCTTTGTCTGAACTCCGTTGACCGTAACATCAAGGCCGTCAACTTCCACGCAACCGGACGTAGGTTCAAGATAACCTGCAATCATGCGCATGGTCGTAGTTTTTCCGGCTCCGTTTGGTCCCAAAAGGCCTACTATCTCACCGGTCTGAATTGAAAAGCTAATATCGTCAACCGCGCGGAAGTCTCCAAACCAGCGGGAAACGTTTTTTACTTCTATCATTTTCCAGCTCCACAAGCAAATTTTTCCTCCCATTTTATAGAGATAGTTGCAAAAATGCAATGGCATGTATACAGAGTGCAGAAGGCAAGTGCAAATCTTAAGTAAAGTAAATAAATGCAAATACTAACACGAAAGCACTTCCATTCTCGGCAGGAAACGCGTCAAAAAAGCCGAGCGCGGATATAAAGTATCCGACTCGCTACGCTCGCTCCGCGCAAATGCTTTTTTGCCACGTTTCCCGCCTACATTACAGTGCTTTCTCAAAATATTTTGCATAACAATTGTTGAAAATATGCACTTGCCTTATGCACCATTGGGATAAAAGGTATTAAACTCGCTACGTGGCTTGAAGCCATGCGTGTTTTCAGCCAGATTTGACTTCCGCTGCACCCAAAACTGATTTCCTGTTTCTTTGCATAAAAAGATAGAGAAGAATTTAAAGAAGAATCTGGCTTAGGTTGCAAGAGCTTTAAATTGTTGTATAATGGGAGCTAACACAAATACCGCAAATGAATGGGGTCCTATCATGAAGAAAAATCTTAAGTATGATGTTAATATTGATTTGGCTAACGAGACAAAGAAAGCTATGGCCAAAGCCT
>JAGACC010000040.1 GCA_017614295.1 Treponema sp. | reverse complement strand
AGAAAATATTAATTATTGTTCTTATTGTCATCGCAATATTTGCTGTTTTTGGTTCTGCTATATTTATTTGCGTTATGGGTTCATTTAAAAATTCCATCCCATATAAACACTCTATTGAACTTATTGAAAATAATGAGGAAATAAAAAATTACTTAGGAAATGACTTTAAGCAAACAGGTATTATTTCTGGTTCTATAAACATAAGTGCAGATTCCTCAGGAGCAGCAAATTTCTCTTATAAGATAAAAGGAAAAAATGGAATTTCAATTGTTTATATTGATGCATATAAAGAAAATGGAATTTGGAACTACAATAAACTGAATTTTTATAAAGAAATAAATTCTCCAGAAGTTATAAACTTATTGGAAAGTAAATAGGGTATATTTTTTTCAGCAGGTCAAACCTGTTGGAAAAATAAAATTGAACTTTATGGGCATGGCGGATAATTCGTTGTAAGTAAGCTCGCAACGAATTCCGTAGTAAAGCCACACCTCTGTTCTAAGCGCATGGCTATGCGGACTTTCGTACATGAGGCTAAGTATAGAAAAAAATGAAGAAGAAATACAAAATTTTATTGGTTATTATTTTTATTATCTGTTTAATTCCTAAAATAGATTTTTATAAGGATGGTGGTACAGTAACGTATTCTGCTGTATTTTATAAAATAATAGATTGGAACCAACTTGAAGGAAAACAAGGTATGGAGTTTCATATTTTTCCAAATAATTTTCATAGACTTGATTATTATTCGGACTCTGGAGATTGAACGAAGAAGCCTATTCGATTTAATTATAAGGAATTGCAAATAGTATATTTACAACTATAATTGAAAGTCATTCAAACTGCTGTGCAATCTAAAATTCCAGAAATATATTTACCCCATTGATAGGAAAAAAAAATGAGTGTTACTTTTTACATAAACAACAAAAAAGGCCTGCTAAAATTTAAAGCACCGCTAACTGTAAAAGAGTGCATTGGTCTTTCGTCACAGAAAATTGCACAGTTTTCTTTTGATGAATCAGCGGAAGATTTTAATGCGGAAAACTTCTATAACTCGCCTGTTACAGATTACACTGCCTTATTGTTCGGCGTGTATAGGCAAAGCTCCCGTGGATTTGAACTTTTCTACGAAAAGGAACTTAATCAGTATTGCGTAAGAGTTTTTACGCCAAGTACAAAAGAAGACTGGCAAATCGCGTTAAGCTACATAAAAGACCTTGCCCAAAAAATGGAAAGCGGAATTGTAAGTGAACAGGATGAGCATTTTACAAGTGACACTATTGAAAGCTTTGATTATGAAAAAGATATTTTATCTGGATTAGAAATCTGCAAAGATAAGGACAACTTCACCACCTTTGGTTTGATTCGAGAAGTTGTCCTTAACAAAAAAATTGTAGAAGACTTTATCTCTTCCGGTACCCCTGTTCAAGCATTCAGCAAATTCTACAGGGAAATCCAGTACATGGAAGCCTATTCTGCAAAGCAAAGGTTTTACAGAAATAACAGCACCGACCAAATCTTTGGCATGTATACGCTAACACAAGAAACAAGAACCATCCTTCCCTACGAACCCACTGTTGAATTCAGAAATATAGAGGCCGTAAAAAATGAGGATGTAAAAACCTGGAAGTTATCCTTATGCGTAATCAACGGAGACCCAAACGACCCCAATTCCTATTCACGTGCAGGTGAACTTGAATATTCCGACTTCATAAAAAGACTCCCAAAAGAAAAATATAAGTTCATAGATGCCGCCTACATCGTCGTTGATGAACTTGCACAAAAAGAGATTTTGGCTTTGCTGGAAGAATAAAAATTTGACAAATACTACCGTTCTGCGTTGGTATATAATTATGATAAGATCATTTGGAGATTCCGAAACTGAATTAATTAATAAAGGTTTTCGGAGTAAAAAATTACCGCCAACAATACAAAACGTAGCAAGGCGTAAGCTTCGTATGATTTCGCAGCAAAAGAAGTGAAGAATTGTTTTTAGTTTTGAGGACGGAGGTGCAGACAATGTTAGAATCACAGATTATCACTAATGAAAAATTGCCAAACGTTCATCCTAGTGAAGTTCTAAAAGAAGAATTCAAAGAATCTCCAGGAAACGAATATGAATGAAAAAGAAATTATATCCTTTTTGGAACAGAACATTTCCCCTTTGGAGGATTCCATTTATGGGAAGCTGTACAGGGCCTCGGTTTATTTAAAAAGCAAGGTCTTAATATAGAAAACACAGTCTGCGCCCTTCCGCATAGGCTTGCCGTTAAAGTTGTGGCAATCGGGAAGAAACAATTGACGGGATAACCGCTCCCTGGGTAGAAATCTTGCTTCCCCTCTACGAATGGAATGGCGATGAACCAAAATACGGTTGGGCCTAGTTCAGGGTGACAGCTGTTTATTATTTGGTATATTAGTAGTGTGGCGGCTTTCTGTTTGGAATTTCACCCTGAAGCTGGTCAGACATGTCGCGTATTTTGCCGCTCAATATTTTGTTCTCTTTCCTAAGCACTTCTATTGTCTGCGTGTGAGACGTAACCACATCCTGCAGCTGCTGAATAAAATCTTCCATATACGATAGTTTTATTTCCAACTTGTCCAAGCGCTCAGTCATAGCCTTAAGTTCATCTTCCGTCATCTTTTAATTCCCCTGTGAGAATAATATCATTTGTCAATGTTTGTCCGCAGTGCTTACCGGGTAATACACATCCACGGACATATCCTTATTGTAAACTTCATAAGCCTTTCCTGCAAGCGAAAGATTGTGGCTTTCCGCGTACTCCTTTATTATCGCATGAGCCTTTGCCACTTTGGAAAAACCTTCCGCAAAGTTAATGTGAATGCAGCTCTCTTCAAAAACTTCCATCGCCTCTTCTGCATTACACTCCTTAACCGGCAAACAGCTGGTCATGGAAAATCCTTCATCATTCAAAAGCCCCTGGTAAATTACAAAGTGACTCCCCACAGCTTCCATTCCTTCCCGGGCTGCCCTCTCGTAAAGCTTTCCCACGGACATGCCAAGGTTTTCAAGCTCAACATTTTCTGCAAGATAGATGCAACTGCATTTCTTAAAGGGACGAATATCCGCTTCCACCCCTTTTGATTCATCCTTATTCTTCCCGCCAAGAAAAGCAAATTCCTTCACTTCCCTAAGATGCAAATCCATCTCCCTTATCTTGCTTTTAACAAGTTTTTCTTCACTGGCTTTACCATCCAAGACCTGCTTTATCTCGTAAAGAGAAAGACCGATTTTCCTAAGGCTCTTTATTTTTTCAAGAAGGGCAAGCTGCTCCCCGCTGTAATAGTGGTAACCGTTTTGTCCGTCAACCGATGCAGGAACAAGCAAACCCTCTTCATCGTAAAGCCGTAGAGCCTTCCTGCCAACTTTTCCCATAATTGCAAACTGACCGCGAGTATACATCATAGCCCCACCATCCTTCTTCTTACCCTTCCAAAGAATTTAACAAAACCAATGTGAAGGGGAAGTATCTTGTACAAAAAATAATCATCGTACTTTTTGTAGCCTTCCCTGCGGTAAAAGTTTACCACTGCTTCGCATATAGATTCAACACAGTTTTTGTTCAGCATAGCACCAAGCTCCTCCGAAGCCAACCTTGGAAAACCAATATGCCCGTATTTACCCATAGCCCTTAGCTGCTTCTTCTTAGACACCATTTCCCTACCGCTTATATTTGAATCAGGTAAATCCTTGTAGCCAGAGCGCACATGCTTTTTGCAAATGTTAAGCAAAGAAGACGTCTCTATCCAGCCTGCATGAAAATCGTTCCCGTACTCCTTTTGCAAAAGCCCAATCTCTTCTGCCTGCTCAATACCCGCTCCCATAAAAATTGAACCCATCGGAGAAATAGCGCAAACACCATTTTTTCTGTTCACCTTCCTGACCGCCTTTGTTACCGCAATCTGGTGGCCGGGATCTGCATGAGAAGCTATAACAACAATATGCCTAAAACCCATACAGCGAACGCTCTCCAGAATCTCGTATGCAACCTCGTACGTTGTCCTCATAGAAAAATGCACAGAACCATAAAACTCATTCACCGATGCAGCCGCAATTGGAAAAGAAGGAAGAAAATAACATTCAAGCCCATAAGTCTTTTCAAGCACCTCCATAGCACCCCTGCTCCAAGCCTCCCCCTCAATCAAATCCGTCGCAAGCGGAAGACACAAACCGTGTTCCTCAATTGGCGCCATCACAACAAAAACAACAGCCCCCTCCTTCTTAACCCCCTGAATCTCCTTCCACGTCATCAAACTCAAATCCCTCATTATTCGTCCTCCTCGCACTCTTTGAACAAATAATAAACCTGGCCCAAAAGACCAAGTCAAGAATTTTTTTTTATTTTTTTTCTGGAGCCGCCTTTATGGTAAAACTGTGCCCTCCACTCCGTTCCGGTCAGACCTTGGCATTTTATCCTTTCTAAAACAAGGAGCGGCATGGAGGCCGCGTCAGATGTTTGCATAATCGACAAGGCGAGTTTTTGAAAAAAAACTCGCGGGATAAAATGCCAAGGAGGGCATTTTATCCCGCTTTCCAGGGTTCCGCGGGTCCCTTCCCGCTCCATTGCCTAGCGGCAACCCGCCTGCGGCGGGCCCTTCCAATCGGGGCTAGGCTTGATTTCAAGTACCCCTTCGACAGTCATTTTATAAAGCCCGGCAAATATGTCCCTGGACACAGCCAAAACACCGGTGGCCATTTGCAAAGCCCACACACTTATGCAGGCTCAGCAAGAGGAAGGCTCCGTCTGTCCCTGGCGGATTATCTCCTGCACTTCGGCTTCGCTTTTGCCAACTGACGTCGCTATCAGGCTTACAGGAACATTATTTTTATAAAAAGAGAGTATGTTGCTCCTCGTTGCCTGTTCCACCCCGAGACTTATTCCAGTTGCAATTCCTTCGGCACGGCCCATCTCCCTGCCATGGTAGATTGCGTCGTTTATGTAGATGTTCTGCATCATGTACTGCCTCCTGAATTTGTTGGAGCCCTTAACTTCCTTGGAAAGCTCCTCCAGCCTACGCGTGAATGCGCTCGTGGCATCGCCACTGTCTATGTAGCGGAGCAGACTCCTTCTCTCGCCGTCACAGTCAGACTCCCACGCACTTACATTATAGAATATCTTTTGGCTTTTGTCGCCAAGTTTCAGCGAGGAATCCTCAAGGCATACGTTCTCAAAGGTGTAGGCGGGAAGATTCCTGTCAAAGGGGTCTGCCCTGCAGATGAAGATGACGTAGCCCTGGCACAGGTCCCCGTAGTCCTGCCCCTTCATAAGCAGGTCCATGTCCAGAAGGCCCTGGTAGTAGCGCATCCTGAGCAGTAGGGATGCATGGGCGGCAGTCTGCATCTCTATGTTGTAGAGCGTCTTTCCGTCCCGGGCAAGCACGTCAAGCCTTATCCCCTTTGAGTCGTAGAAGGGGTTTATGACCTTCTGCAGCTCGGGGTAGGTTATCCTGCCAGCCCTTATGCCGAGTAGCCTTTCTATGACGCCCCTGCAGACTTCCCTGCGGTACATAAGTGCGCCGAAGAGGAAGTCGTCCGCAAACGTCAGCTCCTCCACCGGCTTGAACCTCACCCTGAGCCTCCTGCACTCGCGCTCAAGCTCCGAAGTCTCCAGTTTTTCCAATTCCGAAAGGGATCTTAGTTTTACTTCCATATACTTATATATTTGTCATTAGAATTCCGAAAAGTGACGCATTTGCGAAGATTTTTTTTGTTTTTCTGCTGCACGGCTCTCGAGGGGGGCTGAGCGTTGTTTGGTGGCATAGTCGAACCTAACCAAAGCACGGTTTTGTAGGCAAAATGCCAGACAGAAAAATACCATTAAAAAGTCTGTTAGATGATTGTATTGTATACTTGCAATTTATTGCAATGCAAGCATTTTCAGAGGCGTTCAAAAATATAACAAAAAATTATTTTTTGGCCAAAATT
>JAGACC010000334.1 GCA_017614295.1 Treponema sp. | reverse complement strand
CGAAGAGCACTTTGCCGAATACAGTGACGAATATAGTGACAAAGCTATCTCGGAAAAAACAATTGTGAATGGAGAGCTTAAAACAGAAGATTTTTACGAAAGAAACGACAAAAATTATTGGGTTCACAAAAAAAGTATCCGGGAAGGCAGAGAATTCAATTTTTGGGCAGACTGCGAATATGATGAAAACGGAAAGCTTGTAAAAAAACTCATCTACCGCGGAATGTAGGCTCCCACTCAGAATGACTGTTAATCACCATGTTTACTCCACCAAGCGCGGCAGGGATTGGAGGGGCGGCGTAGCCGTTGCCGCTGGGTGAGCGCAGTCGAACCCCGGCAATGGAGCGCGGTTAGCGCGGAACCCCGGAAAGCCCACACAAATGGCCTCCTTGGCATTTTTTCCTACAAGTTCTCTTACAAGAACTTGCCAAGTTTTTCCGCAAAGATTTGACGCACCCTCCATGGTGCTGCTTGTTATACAAAAGGAAAAAATGACAAGGTGTTCTTTTTGCAACTAACTCGAAAACAAAAAAAGCGCCGCAAAAAAAGAGAAAAAAAGAGTCTAACCTATATTTTCGCTAATTTGAAAGCCGTTGAACTCGTGGCCGGGATAAACTTTTGTGTCGGAAGGCAGAGTTGAATAGATATGGCGAAGGCTTTCTTGTATTTGCGCCTCGCTTCCAAAGGGGAGGTCGGTACGCCCCCAAGAGCGGTAAAATATTGTGTCGCCGCTAAGAAGCACTTTTTGCAAACTATTGTAAAGGCAGACGCTTCCCGGGGTGTGGCCAGGTGTGTGAATTACAAGCCAGTCTTGCATTCCTTCAAAAGACTGTGTCTTGCCTGCGACGCCTGCACAATCGCGCAAGTTTTTTCCGTCTTCCAAAAAGGCTGTAGCTTCCGGCAAACCTGTAACAGAAGGGATAAAATCGTCAAAGCCCATTTCCATAAGGCTCTGGCCCTGCAAGTTTCCGCCTTCTGCGCCAATGAACTTGCTGTCTTCCTTGTGAATCAATACGGGAATTCCCGGGTAGCAGTCGCAAAGGTGCTTAAGTCCCGCAACGTGGTCAAAATGTCCGTGAGTAAGAACAATTGCCACAGGGGTCAGGTTCTGCCTGCGTAAAAAATCAGTGATTATTTCCTGGTCGCCGCAAAAAGAACAAGCAGCTGGATCCACTATAAAAGCAAACCCGCCGCCTGTCGATTTTGCAGATTCAGCACCGCCTGCGCAAAGTTCCACAATGTATGTGTTTACGCTAAGCGGGCCTGTTCTTATTGTATAAATCAATATGCTGCGCCTGAACCAAAGTGAGACTTTACCTGGCCGTCATCAGTTGTTTCTGAAAACTGCTTTGTCTCTTCAATCTTGCTTTCGGAGAATGAACGAACAGGTTCCTGCTGTGCATAGTCAAAAGTCTGCTTTGCGGCAAATTCGCTCTGTGCGCTTGCAATCTTTGCTGCTTCAGAATTTTCGCTGCCAAAAGTAGAGTGTCCTTCATTGCTTACATCAGACGGAATTGTATCGTCAGCAGGCATTTCCTTTGCTGCAAAATTTGCTTCTGACTGGTCGGAAGACATTCCGTCTTCACCCTTCTGGCGGGAAAGGTTTACAACAAGCTTTCTTCCACGGTAGTCATAGCCGTTAAGCTTTTCAATTACCTTTTCGCAATCTTCTTTGTAAAGCTGAATGAATGAATAGTTTGCAAGAACGCGGATGTCTCCAATTCTTTCCCTTTCCAAACCGGCAGCGCTAATCAAAAGGCCTACCAAGTCGCGTGGGAATACGTGGCGGTTGCGTCCAATTCCAATGAATACTGTTCCTGCAAGAGCTGGATCTATCTGTACGCGTGGAGCCTTTTCCCTCTCTGTAGAAGCTTCCTCAAAGGCTTCACTCTTTCTTGCGTCGCGGTCATTTCTTGATGGACGGGAATTTCTTTCTGTCCTGTCATTCTTAAAGCGGTTGTCCCTTCCAAAGCGATCCTCGCCCCTTGAATTTTTACCGTCGTTGCGGCCAAAACGTGAGCGTGAATTTGACAAAGCCTGTTTAACAAGCAAAGCGGCTACATAATTTCTGCGGGAAAAACCAACATTTTTCTTAAACAGTTTTTTTATCTGATTAAGAATCTGAATTTCACTTTCCGTAGATTCCTCTACATTCTTTAAAGCATCACTCAAAAAAGATGCAATCTGATTTTCGTTTACAATAAAATTTGATTCACGATTGTAAGCCATGATCTTACTCCTCATTTAAATCCACCGCATATCCCGAACCAATCTTAAAAAATCGTTTTTGAAAAAGAAGGTTCTCCATGAACTGCGGTATAAAAGTATTACAAATAATAATATGGCGGATTCCGCGCTTTTTGCAAAAGCTCAAGGCCTTAGACAGTAATTGTTCACCAATTCCAAGCCCGCGGTATTCCTGAACAACAAAAAAATCGGTAATAACAACCGCTTTCTTTGTTTCTTGCGGACAAAAATCTAATAAAACGCAGCCTGCGAACTCTCCAGAGAGAGAACGGCATACAAACCCAGACTTAGAAGCTGCTGTTGAATAGGAAGAAAGTTGTTTCCACATACAGGCTATAGCACTTCCCAAATCTTCAGAAAACTGAGTTTTTAGTTCCTGCACCGCACTTTCTGTTCCTTCCTCAATTTCATTGGCATCTGTTGCCAAATTAAATTCACGGAACTCAAAATCATTTAGAACAAGCTCTTCCGTAATTTCTTCTGAATCATCAGTTAAAAAGAGTTTTTCTAAGCCCCATGACTCACGGAGTTCGTTGTACCACTCGGAAACACGTTCTCTCATTTTAGCATCTTTAAACAAATGCCATTTTTTTTCAGTCTCTGGGTATTTTTTTAAAACATTCTTAAAATTTCTGAACACCCCCCTTCCGCTAACCAATACCAACCTCAGTTCTTCATGAACATTGGGAGCATAGAGGTTGCTGGTAAATTCTTCCATAAGATTATAACCGTCTTCACTTGACCAATCGGGCAAGGAATAAAACCTGTCTTCCTCATCGCATACGTCTTCCTCTGCTACCAAATGTCCGCTCTGGGCATCCACCAAGAGAACAGAATTCTGGTCTTCCATTGCAAAGAGAATGTTGTCTGTCAATGATTCCGTCAAGTCGAAGGTCATTTTTTATTTTTCAAGCTGAAGAGCAAGTTCTGGAAAGTCAGAGCGCTTTTGGACAGTCTTGCTTATCAAGCCGTAATTAACAGCTTCGTCTGCACTAAGCCAATAGTCCCTGTCTGTGTCTTTTACAACCTTCTCTAGGGCTGTACCTGTCTCTCCAGCAATGATTTCATTTATGCGAGACTTTGTTTTTGCAATCTCTGCTGCATGAATCTCTATGTCTGTAGCAACACCCTTCATTCCGCTTGACGGCTGATGAATCAAATAATGGCTGTGTGGGAAACCGAATCTCCTTTCTTTTGGGCTGGCTAAAAGGATTAACGCAGCTGCAGAAGCAACAAGTCCCATTCCTATTGTAAACACAGGCGCATTCACAAAGCGGATTGTGTCAAATATAGCGAATCCTGCATCCACATCTCCTCCTGGGGAATCTATGTAGATGTAGATGGGTTTATCGTTGTCTGCTTCCAAAATAAGAATTTGCCTTACAATTTTATCTGCAAGTTCTTCATTTATCTCGCCACTAAGCAAAATCTGGCGGGTCTTTAAAAACTTCTCGGTCAAAGGATCTTGCCCTGCTTTTTCCTTCTTTTCGTCTTCTTCATTTTCTGAACAGAAAATATTCATTTTTTCTCCAAATAGTATTTAATTTAAATAGATAAGAAAATAATTCTTTTAATAATAATAATAATTTTCAGAAAAAAATTCAACTGATTAAAAAAATTATAGGATAAAAACACAAATTACCAGTAATTTAGATGATTTAAAATAAAAAAAAGCCGGCGGCCTCCTACTTTCGCGGCGCAGGGCCACTATCATCGGCGCTGTGGGGCTTGACTTCCGTGTTCGGGATGGGAACGGGTATGGCACCCACGCCATGGCCACCGGCATCATAAAGCT
>JAGACC010000333.1 GCA_017614295.1 Treponema sp. | reverse complement strand
GCTCTTGTAACGGTTAGCGGAACAACCAGGGCTATTTTTAAAAAGGGGTGCGACACTCCGCTAGAAGAACTTTTACCGTCAGACTTTCCCCCGGACTGGGATTTTGTTTGCAATATAAAATTTATTCCTCCAAGTGTAAGTGCAAGCCAGATAGACCAGGCTCTTTTTCAGAACGACAAAAAAATTCACGAGCTTACGGAAGAAATAAAAAATTCCAGCGCAGAAAAAATAAAGGAATTAAAATCTTTGCGGACGGCTTTGACCGACCAGTCTCTTGCAAAAGTTTTTGACCTCTATTCATTCCACTGTGCAGACGGAAAGATTCGCTCGCTAAGGGAAATCTGCTCTGAGAAAAATCTTCGTACCCTTCCTCCAACCGGAACCGGCGAATGTTGCGCACCAAAACTTTTGGACTATGCCTTTGCCTCTTCCATGCAGCCGCTTAGCCTTTGCGAAGCCTATTACCAGAAGGGTGAGGAACTTGCGCCAAGGACCCCATGCGACGAGCGTTGCGGAATAATTTTGCCTTCAATCCTGGGACTTGAAATTCTTTACCGCGACGAAGAGATTGCCGTTATAAACAAACCGAGCGGACTTTTAAGCATACCGGGTAGGGGTATAGAAAAATTGGACAGCGTTACAAGCAGGTTAAAGCGTCTTTTTCCCGAGTGCATAGAGCAGCCTTCCGTTCACCGCCTGGACATGGAAACAAGCGGGCTAATGGTTCTTGCCTTTACAAAAGAAGCCCACCGCATCTTGAGCAGACAGTTTATGGAAGGTCAGGTAAGCAAAAAGTACACGGCTTTATTGGACGGAGTTCTTGCCAAGAAGGGAATAAAAGAAGAGGGTAGCATGGAGCTTTACTTTAGGCTGGACGTAGACAACCGCCCCCACCAAATCTGGGACAGCGTCTACGGAAAAAAAGCCGTTACCTCTTGGCGCATACTTGATGTTGAACGCTACACCGCACCTGATTTGTCCGTAAGGAATGTAACCCGAGTTGAATTTGTTCCGCATACAGGCCGCACCCACCAGCTTAGACTTGCCAGTGCGGACAGCCACGGTTTTGCCACACCAATAATCGGAGACACGCTCTACGGAAAATGCCTTCCCGGAGAACGCCTTATGCTTCACGCCTGCCACCTTGAATTTATTCATCCTGCAACGAATGAAGCAATGGTTTTTGAAAGCAAGGTTCCCTTCTAAAATACGGGGGGCGTTACGGGGGGTGTAACCCCCTGTAGAAGGGGTAGGACGCAACGAAGTGCGGCCGCAGGGGAAGACCTTCCCCTCCTT
The DNA here is from genome assembly GCA_017614295.1 of Treponema sp. Classification (GTDB taxonomy): domain Bacteria; phylum Spirochaetota; class Spirochaetia; order Treponematales; family Treponemataceae; genus Treponema_D. The sequence goes on along the minus strand of JAGACC010000333.1, from coordinate 1,388 downwards.
GCATAAAAGCCCGTATATTGAATCCCGAAATTTTTACACTAAACTAAAATTACAACGCCCAAATTTACCCCAAATTTGTTTGACAATTAGACGCGGGTAAAATAAAATCATAATCAATTAAAGAAAATGCTATCTTTTTTTGGAGGTAATATGAAAAAGGTAATTCTTGCTGGTGTGGTTATCGCAGCTGCAATCTCTGCAGTATCCTGCGGCGGAAAGAACGTTGCAAAAGTGGCAAATAAGGACAAGCCTCTCGTATTCTACAACAGACAGCCATCTGACCCTGTAAGTGGCGAAATTGACATGGAGTCAATGAACTGGAACGGAAGCACATACTATGTTGGTTTTGACGCAGCTGGTGGTGGTGCAGTTCAGGGACAGCTCATTAAGGACTTCCTTGCATCTGCTGATCCTGCTGTAATCGACCGCAATGGCGACGGCATCCTCGGTTATGTTCTCTGCGTTGGTGATGTTGGACACAATGACTCACGCGCTCGTACAGAAGGAATCCGCCGTGCTTTGGACACATGGAACGGTTCACCGGATCCTACAAATGCAAAAGACGGTACCGTAAATGTTGGCGGAAAGACACTCAAGGTTGTAGAGCTTGAAGGAAAGGCAATGACCGGTACAGACGGTTCTACATGGAACGCAAACGCTGCTACAGACGCAATGAGCGGTTGGGCAACAAAGTTCGCAGACCAGATTGATATGGTTGTTTCTAACAATGACGGTATGGCTATGGGTTGTCTCCAGGCTTCAAACTATCCTGCTGGAGTTCCGATTTTCGGTTATGACGCAAACGCAGACGCAATCGAAGCTATCGGTGCAGGCCGCCTTACAGGTACAGTTTCTCAGAACGTAGACGCACAGGCAACTGCAACTCTCCAGGTTCTTCGCAACCTTCTTGACGGTCTTACAGGCACTGATGTTTACACACAGGGTATCTCTACAGCAGACCGCTACGGCAACAAGATTTCTGCTCCTGTTGACTACGTTAACAGCACAAAGGCTCTCCTTGCACAGAACTCTGCTGTAAACGCATCAAACTGGGAACAGTACAAGGCTGGAAACCGCGACAATGGAATTAAGCAGACAAATGCAGAACCAAAGAAGGTTCTCCTTACAGTTTACAACTCTGCAGACAACTTCCTTTCTTCAAGCTATGTTCCTGCTTTGAACTACTATACCCGTTTGCTTAACATCGACCTTACAATCGTACAGGGCGACGGCCAGAACGAATCAAGTTGTATCGACAAGTTCACGAACCTTGGTAACTATGATGCATACGCAATCAACATGGTTAAGACAAACTCTGGTCGTGACTACACAGACAGACTTAAGTACTAATAAGCTTGTCTAAAAAAGCATGAATTGTTTTGTCGGGT
>JAGACC010000332.1 GCA_017614295.1 Treponema sp. | reverse complement strand
TTACGAATTTTTTTTTACAATAAACCTTTTCGGAACTTCAGTTTCAGAACAGGTCTAATATTTATTTCTATTTGGACGGTACTTGCACGGCTCTACCAGTTTACTTTTTGGCTAACTCGACAATTGCCATTTTTTACCATGTAAAACAAGGAGCGCCATGGAGGGCGCGTCATGTGTTTGCAAAAACAACTTTTCTTTTCGTCAGAAAAGAAGCGGTAAAAAATGGCAAGGAGGCCATTTTTTACCGCCGTTCCGCCCTTCGCTAACGCTCATTGCCGCAAGCGGCAACTACCGGGGTTCCACGTCGGCGTAGGTCTCTTAAAAAAATCCTGTATGCGCTAATGTTTCCTCGCAAAAGCAAATTGTGTTATAATTAATGTATGCCATCAGAAAAACTTATTTATGTTGCCACTTTGAGTCAAAAACTATTATCAAATTTAGGGAGACCAGAAACTTCAATAAAGGTTTTCCGTTCAAAAGGACTTTTAGCACATTTATTAAAACGCAAACATTATAAGGCTGCAAAATACCTGGATTATATTTCTGACATTATAGAAACCCCAGACTATGCAGGTATCACTGCTGGCCAAATAGAACTTGTTAAGATTTTCAAAGACAATATTTTCCTAAGCATAAAACTTGACGTTTCAAAACATATTTATTATGTAGCAACTCTTTTCGATGTTAACCAAGCAAAAATAGATTCTTATTGCAAATCAGGCCGCTTATCAAAACTTGACAAATAAATATTATTCAATATAATAAAAACAGAATTTGACGAGCAGGAAAGGCACCCTGCGCTCCCGAAAGGGAACCTGACATGATGGATACGCCGCCCATCCAAATTTTTTAGACCACCTCATTGCAGGTGGTTTTTTTTATGCCCACACTACCGCAAAGCAACAAACGTAAAATTAGTCTTGAAACAAGGTTAAATTTCATGCTAGAATTGCAAAGAATCAGTTCAAAAAAATCTGGAGAAAAAATGACAAAAAACCACTTCCTTTACACAGCCCTTGCAACCATACTTTTTACAGCAATAACATCCTGCGCAACAAACAAAACAAAAGAAAAGCCAACCATCCCATTTGAATTCATAGACGCATGCAAAAAGACCCACTCTGCAGAACTGGACGACACGGTTCCAAAGCACAGCTACAAAAACGAATGTTTTGTGCGCGAAGGAGAAAAGCTCTTTTACAGAGGAGACGACCGCTACACTTCACGCCTTGGAGTAGACATCTCCCACCACGACGGCCCGGTTGACTGGAAAAAGATGAAGGCTTGGGGAATCGAATTCGTAATCCTACGCACAGGCTACAGGGGCTACCAGACAGGCTACCTCATTCAGGACAAAATGTTTGAGCAGAACATAAAGGAAGCAATAGAAGCGGGACTGGACATAGGAGTTTATTTCTTCTCGCAGGCAATCACGGAAGAAGAAGCAGAAGAAGAAGCCCAGATGGCATTGCGCTTAATAGACCCCTACAAAAAGCACATCACGCTGCCGGTTGTATTTGACCCGGAAAGCATACTAAAAGACGAAGCAAGGACAGACGGAGTTCCAGGAGAAGTATTTACAAGAACCTCCATCGTATTCTGCGAAGCGGTAAAAAAAGCCGGCTACAAACCAATGATTTATTCAAACATGATTTGGGAAGCATTCTTCTTTGACATGAAAAAACTGGAAGCCTACGACTTCTGGTATGCAGACTACGAAAAATATCCGCAGACACCGTACAACTTTACCCTTTGGCAGTACACGGACACAGCAGAAAGCGTAGACGGAATAAGGCTGGACGAAAAAATCAAAAAGCCTGTGGACCTTAACATAATGATAGTAAAGGTGGAGGAAAATGAGTAAAACAAAAAAAGCACTGGCCCTTATTTTTACAGCCGCAATCATTGCCCTGCAACTTTTTACAGGATGTTCATCTTCCCAGCAGGAAGAAAGGGGAAGCGGAAAAACTTATGCAGTCTGGTTCTCCTATCTTGAATACGAAGAGCTTTGTTCCGGCATGAGCAAAAAAGAATTTACGGAATTTGCAAAGGAGTGCGCGGCAAACCTTAGCAAAGCGGGATTCAACACGATATACATTCAGGCGGTTGCATTTACGGATGCACTTTACGACTCTTCGGTCTACCCACCATCTTCCCATATACCAGGAGGAATCCAATCCGCAAAGGCTACGGAAAGCAAGTCAAAGGACAGCGGAATACACACAGGCGTTGGCTTTGGCATAGGATTCGGAAAGGGCGGCTGGACAAGAACCGGAGTAGAAGTTAGCATTGGAATGGAAGGAAGAGCCGGAAACTATCCGGAAGAAGAAGAAAGCTCCTGGCCCAAGTCAAGCTACGATCCGCTAAAAATCCTTGTTACCCAGATGAAGAAAAAAAGCATCCGCACAGAAGCTTGGATTAACCCAATGCGCTCCGTAAAAGAAGAAGAACTTGAATCCCTACCGGATGACTTTATAGTAAAAAAATGGGCAAAGCAGAAAAAAGGCAGGGCTTTTTTGCATCAGGGACGCTGGTACCTTAACCCCTATTACCCGGAAGTTCTACGCCTAATTACAAAGTGCGCAAGCGAACTTGTCCAGAATTACGAGATAGACGGAATCCACATAGACGACTATTTTTACCCGGCATCCCTTCCAGAAGAAATAGACGCAGAGGAATTTGAAAAGGAAAGGCAAAAGCATCCAAAGCTTACCCTAAAGCAGTTCCGCACGGTAAACGTAGACGCAATGGTAAGGCAAATTTATACGGCGGTAAAAAAGGCAAACCCGGAACTTACATTCGGCATTTCCCCTTCCGGAAACATTCAGACCTGCAGGAATTCATTATTTGCAGATCCGGCTCACTGGACAAAACAGGGAACGGTTGACTACCTTGCACCGCAAATCTACTGGGGATTCCTCCACCCGGCAAAACCATTCGCAGCAACACTCAATGAATGGAAGCAGATAACAGCCGGCACAAACGTAAAGCTAATAGCAGGACTTGCAGCATACAAGACAGGTTCAGCGCAAAGCACAAACAATCCGGAGGCAGACGCAGAGTGGCAGAACAGCAGCCGCATACTTGCAGACCAGACTCTTGCAGCAATAAAGGCAGACTACGAAGGAATTGCATGCTTCCGCTACGCAAGTCTTTTCTCCCCTTCACCTGTAAACGTTTCCCATGCAGAAAAAGAACTTGCCGCTTTGGAAGACGTTATGAACAAATAATAGACCTGTTCTTAAACTGAAGTTCCCGAACAGGTTTAATTTATTGGTCAGCCTTGTTTTGGTGCTCTTCCATAATCGGGTCCCAATAGCTGCGGTATTCCTTTTCGTAATCCGTACCCTTGGCAGAAACTCCGTGCTTAATAAGCAAAGTTATCATCTTGTGCCTAAGCTGCCAAAGGTTCTGATTCTCTTCAGAAAAATTCAAAAGCGAATTGCTTATTCCATTTATAATATCAATCTTGGAATTAGTGTTGGAATATACGCTATTATAAATTAATGGCATCTTCATTGCGTCTGAATAATCCCAATGGCGGTTGGTTTCAAAAGGCTTGTTCAAATATTTTTTGCCGTTAATATAGCACTGGGATTCATCAATGGGGTCAATTTCCAGGATTTCTTTTTTGTCCAACTTATCCAAATGCCTATATTTGTTGCTTATCTCTGGAATATACCAATGAACTTGAACTTGGTGGCTGTTCAAAACTTTCCAGGTAGTCTGATTGTCATAGTAATCATATCCTTGAATGAACCAAGCTTTGTCAGAATCCAAAATATTCTTTGTGCCTGAATGGGTGTAATGGTATTTTGTAAAGAAATTAAAATAATATTCTTCCTGGTAGCCCGGCCCCGCATAAGTGCTTTGATCCGGTAACATCCACCTTCCGCTCTTAAGGTATTGTTCAAGCTGTGCTGCATTTTTTGGCTTAACAAAATCCGGCTGGACTTTAGACAGGTAACCGCCAAAAACCCAACCGTATTCAGGATCGTTGCCCTTCCATTCATAAGGGGGAATTAAAATTTCAACCCAGGGAGCGCTTATTCCGTCGATTGTATCTTCTTTACCAACTGCAACAACTTTAACAGGAAGACGGTGGGTAAGACCGCAAAGCCTGTTGGAATTTAGAGAAGGCAAATCCCTAACCCGTAAGCCGTCTTGGGAATTTACATACATGGTGTCAAGAACTTTTCCATTTTCGTAAAAAGAGCTTTTGTCTGCAAAGGCTACCGCCGCTAAAAATGTTATGATAAGCAATGCAAAAATTTTCTTTTTCATATACTTCACCTTTGAATTAATTAATTATGCAATATATTAATTGAAGCAAAATTAATCCTGCCAGCCTACGAGGTATGCGCTTTCTAAGTTGCCATGCAAATCGGAATAGACTTCTATAAAGTCGCAGCCTTGTATTTGCTCTTCCGTAACAAGTGAATAAACTATTCTTGCTTCGTCTGCTTTTTCTTCCTGATAATAGGCTATGCAATAAACGCGTCCTGTTTTTAGGATTACTTCTTCATACTTACCGTCAGATGCATTTTTTGCGGCATAGGAAACAATAGCTTTTTCTCTTTCCTCTAGTTTTGAATAAAACTTCTGGAGCAGCCCAAGCATTTTTTCTACGTTCTTTTTACTGGCAAAACCCGGAGTAAACATTGCAAAAAGAGCAGCCTCTTTTCCGTTACGCTCAAAAAGATAATTGTAGCCCCAAACCTCTTCTCCCTCTCCGTTGCTAGTAAAAGTTCCAAGCGGAGTCTTAATGGAAGAAGGAAGCTT
>JAGACC010000039.1 GCA_017614295.1 Treponema sp. | reverse complement strand
GGAGGACATTTTATCCCGCTTTCCAGGGTTCCGCTAGCGCTCCATTGCTCCACTCGAAGCTTCGCTACGAGTTCCGCAACGCGTTCCGCGCCCTTCCAATCGGGGCTAGGCTTTATTTAAATTCGCATTTTAAAAGTCTACCTGTGAAAAATCAGATATAACAATATAATACGACTCATGATGGTGGCCGGTATTTGCTTCTTCTAATTCACCTGTTAAAGAAATGGACTTTCCCTCCAAGTCTTTCTGGCAAAAATCATCTGTTAGAAAAATAAGCTGGATTTCTTTTACCTTAGATTTCTTACCATCAACATCCAGCACAAGCGATTTTTTTAACTGCAAGCTGTAATAATATTCAACCGCATCAAGCTCTGGCGTTTCCCCATAATTTGGCGGACCGTATGCCTTTTTTAATGACACCTTTCCCCTGTACTTAAGCAAAGGGTTAGCAAACAAAACCTGCACTACAAAAATAAAAATAAACGCTATAAATATTCTCTTCATAAAACAAGCTCTCCTTTATTAACACTCTAAGAAAAATGTAGATTAATATTATCATCAGGTCAAGCGTTACAATTTTTTTTAAGTGGATTATCGGGTCTTTTCGCAACGAAGTTTCCAGCGAGCCCGATAATGAAATATTAGTCTACGGAGGGATTTTTTTGGGTCATACGCCGCCATGGAGCCCCTTTAGTCCCGCGCAGCGGGATGACCGTTAGGGAAGGGCGGAACGGCGGTGACGCAAAGAAACGGGCGGTCGAGTTAGCAAAGGAATGGATGGTAGAGCCTGTAGGACTATCGTCCTAGAAAGTACCGTCCAAAAAAGTATTTGATAAAAGAATCTATTGTGCTATAATTTTTTTCTGTATTTATAGGAGATGCTAAATATGAAGTTTAAGCTTTCTAAGGGAATGATTGTGCTTGCGGTTTTGGTGCTGTTTTTTTCTTATATGGCGGTTAAGAATATACGCAAGGGTAAGGCTGTGGATGCCAAGGTTCTTAATTCGGTTACGCTTGTTAGCGACGGAAAGGTTCATCCGGAAAACGAGGGTAAGCTGGTTCTTGTTAGCGGCAAGCTGAATTTTGGTGAGGGCATCCGCTTTGACGAGCTTGATTCACCGATTAAATCTTTTAAGGTTGTTCGCAAAGTTTCAGATTTTATTTCTTACGAAAAAGACGGAAAGAAGCATTACGATTTTAAAGAGAGAAAAGAAGCAAAGTCTAACGAAGCTAAAAGTCTTGATTCACTTTATTCAGTGGAAAAAACTGTTAGCACAAAGGTTGGGGATTTTTATCTTGACGAAAAGGGTATGAGTCTTGCCCCTGCCGGAAAGCTTTACAACGGTCAGGAAAGCGTTTGCGGTCTTAAGTGGGTTGGTCTTGAATACGGGAATCCTGCCCACAAGGACGAAAATCAGGTTGGCGATGTTGCACTTTCTTACAAATGTTTTGATGCGGAAAAATACGACAGTCTTTCCGTACTTGCAATGCAGTCAGGAAGTTCTTTTAAGCCCTACCCCATTAGCGCAAAGGAAGAATTCTACAAGGTTTTTGAAGGAAGCATTTCTTCTTTGGATGAACTTAAGGCAGCCCTTGCTACGGACGAAAAGAAGGACAAGCGCGGACGGTTTGCAGGCGTTATTCTTATCCTTGTAGTGGGAGTTATCCTTATTGCAGACAGGAGAAGGGTAAACGCTGCCAAGGAAAAAGAGAACAATTAGTTTTGCATTTGGCATTCGCTAAGTTAATAGCGGTGGCGGTTAGGAAGAAAGGCTTATCCTTATTCCGGCTCCACCGCTTTTTGCGTTAAATGCGCATATTCTTCCACCCAAAGATTCGGTTAGGGCTTTTGCGATAGAAAGTCCAAGTCCTGCTCCCCCTGCACTTCTTGTATGGGATTCGTCCCCGCGGTAAAAGCGTTCAAATGCACATTCAAGGTCTTGGTCTTTAAAGCCGGGTCCGTTGTCCGTAATGCAAAGTTCTATCTTACCCTCTGTTTCTTCTGCGGAAAGTTCAAGCTCCAGATTTTTTTCTTTGCAGAATTTTATGCTGTTGGAAATTACCGCCATGCAGATTTGATGCAGCATTTCCTTGTCTGTAAACAATTCCAAGTCTTTGCCAAGAGTTGCAGAAACTTTTGCTTCGGGGCTAAGGCTTTGCACTTCTTCTTTTAACCTTGCAAAAAAAGCTTCCACAGAAAATTTTTCTTTTTGAGGGAGCAGCTTTTTGTTTTCCAGCCTTGTTATGTGGAGCAAGTTTGTGATTACCGCATTCATTGATTCCGCTTCGTCCACGATTATTCCAAGTGATTTTTCCAGCTGAGCCTTGTCGTCTTTTCCCCACCTTCGCAAGAGGTTTGCCTGCCCCAAGATTACTGCAAGAGGTGTCTTTAGTTCGTGAGAAACATCGCTTGTAAAACCACGCTCACGGTCAAAGTCTTTTTTTAGCCTTACAAAAAGGTCGTTGAATGTTGCGGCAAGTTTGTCCAGTTCATCCAGATTTTCTTCGGAGATGCTTTCTTCGGGAGAGTTCTTGTGTTTAACAGGTAAAAGTTCCCCTAAGTTTGTACTGCTTATTTTTTTTGCAGCCTCTGTCATCTTTACCACAGGAGCAAGACTTTTCTTTGCAATAAGAAGTGCCGTTAAAAAAGAAATAAAAAGAACAGGCAAAAATGCAAGCAGAACAATTACTGGTATTCCCCGCAAGAGCAGGTTGGAAGAATCCGTGTCCAGGTTGAGTGCAGTTTGAATTACAAGGCTTCCGTATTCACCGCTTTCTTCTTCCTTTGCAAAGTATAAAATCCTAAGGTCGCCGTCTATAAAATAATTCTTGCTTACGAATTTATTTGTCTTTCCGTTTGTGTCTTCCAGGAGCGGCAGGAAGGGGTCGTTTGTTTCAAGAATCTCCTGGCTTTCTTTTTGGTAAACCGCGTATGTTATGTAGTAGGGAATTTTTTCTTTTTGCTCACTCTGGGAATTTGTCTTTAGGGAAAGGGCAAGCTCTTCCGCAGAGTCTTTTAGTTCACGGCTTTGCGAATTGTATATGTAGCGTTTGAGGGCAAATGTAAACAGAACCGCAAGCGAAAGGACTGCAAGTGCAAGGACGAGGGAAAATCTTAGCGCAAGAGTAAATGTTACGGAAGGAGCTTTTTTTCTTGCGGCAAATCTTATGCTCATTTTTTGCCTTCCTCCACCATCATGTAGCCTGCACCACGCACCGTCTTTATATATTCCTCTTTTGCAACCTGGTCAATTTTTGCGCGTAGGTAGCCCACGTAGACATCCACGTTGTTTTCGTCTATAAAATGGTTTTCTCCCCAAACGGCTGTAATTATGCTGTCGCGGCTCAAGACCTGTCCCTTGTGTTCCATAAAATTCTTTAGCATTAAAAATTCCGTCTTGGAAAATTCTATTGGCTGACCGTTAAGGCTTGCGCTCATGCTTTCCGGTGAAAGTTCAAGGCCACGGATCTTTAGGCTAGTCACAGCTTGGGCAGATGGGGCAGAACTTCTTCTTAGGACAGCACTCATTCTGGCAATAAGCTCTTCTATGCTAAAAGACTTTGCAAGATAGTCATCAGCTCCAGCGTTAAGACCGTTAACCTTGTCGTAAGTTTCTCCGCGCGCAGTTAAAATTATTACTGGAACCTGGGATTCCTTTCTTATGCGGCGCAAAACTTCAAGTCCGCTTAGTTCGGGGAGCATTATGTCCAAGAGGATGATGTTCGGCTTTTCTTTTGCAAAAACTTCCAGTGCCACACGACCGGTATTTGCAATGCATGTTGAATATCCTTCGTGTTCAAGTTCAAGCTTTACAAAATCACAGATGCCTTCATCGTCTTCTACAATTAAAACTTTTTCCATGCCTTTTCTTCCTTGTCAAAAAAATACTTGTGTCCGCATTCAGCAGATTCAATCATTACCTTGGGTACAGGACTTGCATTGTAGGAACGGATTCCTTCCACGCTAAGAGAAAAACTTTGCTGCTTTTCCAAAAGAATTCTCATACAGGTTGACGACTTGTTAAAGAGAATCTTCTGCCAAGGCTTTATTGCAGATGAATTTACGAGGATGTTTTCGTGGCGGACGGAGCGGGGGTCTATGCTCTGGCTAAAGAAAAGTTCCACCGCAACAAATTCTTTTCCCGCTTCAGAGACGGGGATTACGTTTATTCTGTTAAGACGGCAGCTTCCCTGGCGCAGGGGCTTTCTTCTTCCGCGGAAATTTTCAAACTGCCTTGACGGATACTTATGATTCGGAAGGGGTGCAGGGCTTTCCGGTGAATGCATGTCTTTAGAAGAGGGATTGGTGTTGCAGAAGCTCTTTGCGCAAAAAAGTGCCGCTAAGAAAATAAAGAGATATATTTTTCTAACCATAGGCTCCTCCGAAGTTGGAAATCAGATTTGGACTCCACTAGTCTTTAATAATTATCAGGTTAAATTTCGAGTTTTGCAAAGACCTGGCATTACCGGGCTGGACCCGGTAATCTTTTAAAGCGGATTATCGGGTCTAGCCCGATAATGACATATTCCTTGCCAAAAACTCAGAATATAACCTATTAACGAGTTCCAACAGCTTTATTTTACTATCTATTGAACAAAAAAGTAAGCGTTTTTGCATAAGAGTTTTCTTATCTTTCTCTTAGCAAAGATTCATGTTCTGGGGGAACAGAAATGCTATATTAAGGGCGTAATGAGCGAGAGACGTTCAAACATTTTTTTTATAGAGAGGTATTGTTATGAATAAGAGAATTATGGTAAGCAGTGTAGGTTTTGTTTTGGCAGCCTTTGCAATGAGCGGAATTTCTTTTGCACAAGAGGCAACAGCACCAAAAGCAGGTCCGGACGCAAAGGCTCCTGCAGAAGTGGTTCGCCCAGCCCCAAAAGAAATTGCTCCTAAAGAAAACCTTGGCGAAAAGAAGCTTAAGAAAGACCTTCCACCAAAGGCAAAGAAGACACCCCCTGCAGTACAGCCAGGAGAAAAGGGTAAAATGCTTCCAAAGCCAAATGCAGACGGAAAGAAATTTGACGGTCCAAGAGGCAAGATGAACGGAAAGGGATTCAGAAAGCCAAGAAGCAACAGGGGTTGCAACTGCTGCGGATGCTGTGGCAGAAAAAACTTTGACGGACCAAGAGGAAAGATGATGCCAATGCCTAAAGATGGCAAGAATAAATTCCCGGGCAAAGAATTCAATAAGGACAGGAAAAAGGATTTCCCCGGTAAAAAATTCCCAGGAGGAGAATTCAAGAAGGGAGAACTTAAAGAAGGAGAAGTTCCAGCTCCCAAGCCGGTTGCGCCAAAGGAGGCTCCAAAAGATGCAGGTGAAAAGAAGGTAAAATAACTTTACAGCGTTAAGCCATCTTACGCAGAACCAAAATCTTTTTCACCAAGCGGCATTTCGCCACCCCGGTACTCCACAGTGCCGGGGATTTTTTTTAGAAGCTCTTCCACCGCATCCTTAGTCGCAAGCGAAGAAGAAAATGCAGCGGCACTCCCGGAACAAACACCGCTTTCCAATGCCCGCTTAAAAGAACGGCAACTTTCCAAGCCAGCAATAAATCCCGCAACCATGCTGTCTCCAGAACCAACAGTATTCACCGGTTTACCGGAAGGCGCCTTTGCGTAATAAGAACATCCGTCCGAAGCAGAAAGAATTGCCCCGTCCTTGCCAAGAGAAACAAGGGCATTCTGCGCACCAAGACCAAGCAGCTTTTTTGAATACACAAAGGCATCTTCCATTGAATTTATTTTTGCCTCAAATATTTCTTCCAGTTCCGAAAGATTTGGCTTTACCAAAAATGGGTGGTAAGGAAGGGTTGTCTTTAAAAGTTCCCCCGAAGCGTCCACAATAAATTTTATGTTCTTGGTTTTTAGAGAATCCATTACTTGAACATAAAAATTTTTGGGTAATGAAGAAGGAACGCTGCCCGCAAGAACCACAGTGCTGCCAGAATCAATGGAACCAAACTTTTGGAAAAGCATGGCAATG
>JAGACC010000331.1 GCA_017614295.1 Treponema sp. | reverse complement strand
TTGGATCCAGCTTGCTTCTCATCTGGTCTACGTAAACAAGCTTTACTGTTTCGCCAACTTTTATGTTTCCTGAATCAGGCTTTTCCTCTCCAAGCGAACCGTCGGGAAGAAGAACCTTCTGTCCAGCGGCAGTTGCAAGCATCTTAAAGAGGGTTGTCTTACCGGCACCGTTTGGACCAACAATTCCAACTACTGCACCAGCAGGAATATGGAAGTCAAGGTTTTCAAAAAGAACGCGGTCATCAAAAGACTTTGTAAGCTTTTCCGCATCAATTACAACGTTTCCAAGGCGTGGACCTGCCGGAATAGAAATCTGGCTTTCCTTAAGCTTTACCCTCTGGCTTTCTTCTGCCAAGAGCTGTTCGTACTTTGTAATGTGTTCCTTATGCTTTGCCTGCCTACCCTTTGCACCTGCGTGAATCCACTCAAGCTCTTCTGCCATCTGCTTCTGGCGAACTGATGCCTGCTTTTCTTCCAGGGCAAGACGCTTCTGCTTTGCATCAAGCCATGCTGAATAATTTCCCTTAAAGGGGTAGCCTTCTCCCCTGTCCATTTCCAAAATCCAGCCTGCAACGTTGTCCAAGAAGTAGCGGTCGTGGGTAATAGCTATGATTGTTCCCGGATAGTTCTGAAGGTGGCGCTCAAGCCATGCTACGGTTTCCGCATCAAGGTGGTTGGTAGGTTCATCAAGAAGAAGAATATCCGGCTGCTGCAAAAGAAGTCGGCACAAAGCAACACGTCTGCGTTCACCACCGGAAAGCACGTCTACAACCTGATCTGGCGGCGGACAGCGGAGGGCATCCATGGCAAGTTCCAGGTTTGCGTCCAAGTTCCATGCGTCGGCTGCATCAAGTTTTTCCTGAAGCTCTGCCTGGCGGGCACAAAGCTTGTCAAAATCTGCATCGGGGTCTCCGAACGCTTCGTTAACCTTGTCAAATTCAGCAAGCAAATCCGTAATTGGCTTTACGCCTTCCATAACGATTTCTTTTACGGTCTTGCCGTTTTCCAGATAGGGTTCCTGTTCAAGATAGCCCATGGAATAACCGTCTGAAAGGTGGGTTTCTCCAGTGTAGTCTTTGTCTATTCCTGCAAAAATTTTAAAGAGCGAAGATTTACCGGCACCGTTTTCACCGATAACGCCAATCTTTGCACCGTAATAATATGAAATGCTTATGTCTTTAAGAACAACCTTTGTTCCGTATGCACGCGAAACGCGGTCCATTGTGTAAATAATTTTCTTGTCGTCTACAGTCTTTGCCATGGACATAGTATATAGAAGAAAATGCTCTTTGTCCACCTTGTATCTTGGAGCACAGGCCTCTTAAAACTGTTTTTGCCGCTACCCGGCAAAAAATGCCCGGTGAACCCCGTGCTTCGGGGTTCCGGCCTTCGCCTCCATTGCCGGGGTCAGGGCCCCCTTGGCAACCCGCTTGCGCGGGCCCCTACGCCCGGGGCTAGGCTTCTTGGTGTTCGTGGCTCTAAAACTTCGCTATAAAATTGTTTGCAAGATTTCCATCGCTCTTAAACACCCACTGTGTTGAAGTCCAATAATAATCAGCTGCATTTTTTGAGGCACTTGGATTTATCAGCTCTGCACCCGGTATTCTTTTAAGTGCATTTTCTACATTATACTTATAGTACATTAGCATCTTGAGTTCAGCAGTTGAAGGAAGATACCAGCCGCTCTTATATCCAGGCGTTGAATAATTTGCACAGTAGTTGAAGGCCGGATAATTTTTTGCGCATTTTTCAGGAGTGTTTGTTCCGGCAGGATCGGCAGCCTTTATTACATTCCAGTTGTCGGCTCCAGAAGTGCTGCTGGTCTTAAAATTCATTTTGTACCCCAAGGAATTTTCATCAGCCCAGGCAAGACTTGTCATCGTGAGTGCAACGCCAAGCCTGTTTTTTGCATCAAAAATAACTGCGGCAAGGTCGCTCCCAAGTCCATCAAAAGTTGAGCAGCCTAAAAGTGAAAAAATCATTGCAAGACAAAATGCAGCCGCAAGACATCCTAAAGTTTTTGCTTTCATTTAAAACCCCCGTTTTTAAGTGGATTCGCAGATATGAACAAGTATAACACACTATTTCAGAAAAATACCAGAAGTCGACTCGAATATAAAACTGCTCAAAAGCAGCCCCCTCTTTTTTTCACCCCAAAAAAAAATCATCATAACCTTCATTTTAAGCAACTTGGCAAAAATCATATTGCCAGCACACCGCTTCCGCTTTATTCTGCAAACATACAAGAACGGAGGTATTTATGAAACACATTGGTTTAAAGGCAGTTCTTATTGCCGCAAGTTTTTTGCTTTGTTCCCCTGCTTTTGCTCAGGACAAAGAATCTCAAATTGCAAAGGGAATTGAATTCCACAACCGCTCAAGGACTGTAGAAGGAAATGAATCCGACTCACTTATTGACAACTGCATCAATACCCTGGAGCCATTCATCAAAGAAAATGCCCTTGCCTGCGCATATTACGGAAGTGCCCTTACAATAAAGGCCGGACAGTACGCAAGCAAAAGTCCAATGAAGGCCTATTCAAATCTAAAGAAAGGAAGCAAGTTCATTGACCAAGCCGTAAAGATGGACAGCAACAATGTTCACCTAAGAATCCTTAGGCTGGAAAATGGAATTGACGTAAGCCGCGGTTCTCCTGTTAAGCGCTACAAAATCATCCGCGACGACGTTGACTTCCTTCTTAAGATAGCTGACCACTTTGAGCCGGAAGTAAAAGCAGAAGTATATCTTGCCTGCGGAAATTTCTATCTTGATTCAAAGAAAGCTGACTTGGCAAAAAAATATTTTGATCTTGCTTATACAAGTTCACCAGATTCAGACTTTGGAAAAAAGACAAAAGAAATTCTTTCGCAAGAGTCACTGAACAAATAAAAGTTAGAAGGCAGGAGATTTATATGGTTCTGGAAGCAATTTTACTTGGACTTTCTACAGGAACATACTGCACTATGTATTGTGCCCCAGTGCTTATTCC
>JAGACC010000330.1 GCA_017614295.1 Treponema sp. | reverse complement strand
ATCATCATAGCGGCTGCTCCTTTAATCATCAAGGCTATAAACTGGATGTTGGACAACCTGCTTACGGATATAGACCGCGCTCCCAAAACAAGGCTTTGCATATTTATATTTTCTTCGCTCACAATCGCCCTGCTAACAGGTCTTACAATTCCGTCCATGCTTATAGAAAGTGAACCCCAGGAATTCTGCTACGTGGACAAATACACTTCCCCCTTCATCTTCCTGAGGATAGCCTTTTACCAGGGCTTGGGATTTTACGTATTTTGGCCTGTCTGCTTTTATGCTCTGTTTGGAAAAAAGATAAAGAAAATTCTTACGCTTCTTGCTGCTTTTCTTGCAGTATATGCTGTTATAAACAACTTTGCCTTTACAGGATCATACGGACCTCTTACCGAAACCTTGACTTTATGGAAGCTCAGTTCTTCTCGGCACCGCTGTGGCAAATCGCACTGAGTGCCCTTATAGCCCTTGCTTCCTTTGCGGCCATAGTTTTTGTGCTTACAAAGAAATCAAAGCTTCTTTCGCCCATCTTTATTATTACAGTTATCTGTCTTGCAACAGTTTCTATGCGGAATATTTCAATTGTAAGCAAGGCATACCTGAATATGGAAAAAAAGCAGACAATTTCCAAGATTGAACCTGTGTACCATCTTTCCAAAACAGGTAAAAACGTAATCGTCTTTATGCAGGACAGGCTCTTTTCTCCGCTCATAGACGAAGTGTTTGAGGAAAAACCGGAACTTGTAGAACACTTTGACGGCTTTGTCTTCTATCCGAATACGGTTTCATTTGGTTCGCTTACGATGGTTGGCGTACCGGGAATATTTGGCGGATACAGCTTTACTCCTGCAGAAATGAATAAAAGGGATAGCGAAACCCTGCAAAAAAAGCACAATGAATCAATTCTGTCCATGCCGGTAACTTTTATGAACCAAGGCTGGGAAGCAACTGTTTCCGATATGCCCTATGAAAATTTTGGCAAAGAACCTGTTACCGATATGTACAAAGACTATCCGGAGATAAACCGTGTTTTGACGACCGGAGTATATTCAGACTATTGGTATGAACAAAACGGTATAGAGAAGACGAATTACATAAGTGAAAGCATAAAGCACAATTTTATTATGTTCAGCATTTTTAAAACATTCCCTCCTGTTTTGAGACGACTTGTTCATCACAAGCGCTGGTGGAATGCAAACGGCCGAAAAGACCACTTCTCTCAGTTTATAGACAACTATTCATGCCTAATCTATTTTCCAGAGATGTTTGACGGTTCAGCAGAAAAAAGCACCTTCACCATGATAGACAACCTTTCCACCCACGAGCCAAGCCGCCTCCAGTACCCGGATTACATACCGGTAAAAGACGTTACGCAAACTGGACCTTCAAAATGGGCAAAAAACGCCCAGTACAACACACAGGCAGGAACTTTGCGCTGCTATGCAAAATTCTTTGACTGGCTAAAAGAAAATGACTTGTACGACAACACCCGCATCATCATAGTCTCTGACCACGGAACATACATTGATACAGGCAAATTTGAAAAATCAGACAAACCGCCATATCCAAAAGAAAGCGTAACTGCAAGCCTTATCGTAAAAGACTTTAACGACCGCCGCCCCAGCCCAGACGGAATTCACCTTACAAAAGACTTTTCTTTTATGACCAATGCAGACACCCCGGCAATTGCAACAAAAGACATTTTCCCTAATGCAAAAAATCCATTTACCGGCCTTGAATACGACATTCCCAACAAAGATGAATTCGTAAAAATTTGTCACCCAAATGCAGAAAGTACCCGTAACCGTGACCATACAAAGTTGATTATTTCTAATGACGACTGGTATACAGTAAGCGGAGACATAACAAAAAACGAAAACTGGAAACAAATTTTCCCGTTTGGAGAATAAATATGCTGCTATACAATCTGATAATCTATCCTCTTTATACAATAATAGAAATTATCTATTCAATTTCCAAGAAATTCTTCCACAACGAGGGGCTGGCTGTTATCTGTGTTTCCGTGGGAATTACAATCCTTTGCCTTCCGCTTTATGCCGTTGCCGAACACTGGCAGGAAGTTGAGCGCGAAAAGCAGACAAAGATGAAAAGTGGCCTTGAACGCATAAAAAAGGCATTTTCTGGCGATGAACGCTACATGATGACATCTACATTTTACCGTCAGCACCACTATAGCCCCATTATGGCACTCCGCTCATCATTCGGGCTTTTGATACAGATACCGTTCTTTCTTGCCGCTTACACCTATCTTTCGCACCTTAGCGACCTTAACGGGGAAAGCTTCCTCTTTATCCGGGACATGGGCACTCCGGACGCTCTCTTTTCCATAGGAAATTTTTCCGTAAACATTCTGCCGATTGCCATGACCCTAATCAACTGCATCTCGGGCGCAATCTATTCAAAGGGTCACGGTCTTAGGGAAAAGCTCCAGATTTACATAATGGCTGCCGTTTTCCTTGTAGTTCTTTACGACTCCCCGGCAGGACTTGTTCTTTACTGGACATTCAACAACATATTCAGCCTGGTAAAAAATATATTCTACAAGCTCAAGAATCCGCTAAAAAAATTCTGGATCCTCTGCTGTGCATTTTGTGTGGTCCTCCTTGCCTATATTTTGTTTGGGCTAAAGATAAAATTCTCTTATACCTTGGTAGCAATAATGGTCTTTGCCTGCATATTTCTTGCACCGCTTTTTATCCATTTTGCAAACAAGGTTGTAAACGGTCCGCTCAAGGTTCTTGCTGAATCAACAAAAACAAGGAATACGCTTTATATTCTTTCCTGCATACTCCTTTTCGTACTGACGGGACTTTCTATTCCAGCCGCATTGATTTCTTCTTCCCCGATTGAATTCTCTGGTCTTGGTCAGAATCCAAACCCTCTCTTTTACATAAGAACGGTTTTAACCCAGTCAGCAGGATTTTTCCTTTTCTGGCCGCTCTGTATTTATTTTTTGTTCAACAAGAAAATTCAGACTTTACTTTCCGCATTTATGTGCTGGATCGCCGCAAGTGCCATAGTAAATTCATTCT
>JAGACC010000329.1 GCA_017614295.1 Treponema sp. | reverse complement strand
TTGGCGGAAAAAGGGCTTTCTGCAAAATAAGCTCCCCTTGGGGTTATGCTTTATTTTGAGTAGTATTCAACAACCATCTGGTCGTTAATCTGAACCGGAATCTCGTTGCGGTGTGGCTTCATGAGGAGCTTTCCACCGAAGTTTGATTCATCGCGTTCAAGGTATGGAAGCGGAGATGCGTTGAGTTCAAGGAAGCACTTCTTGAATTCTGCATTGCTGCGGTCCTTTTCCTTGAGTGCAACAACCTGTCCTACCTTTACAGCCTGTGACGGGATGTTTACGATCTTTCCGTCAAGAGTGATGTGGCGGTGTGTTACCATCTGGCGTGCCATGCGGATTGAGCTAGCAATGCCAAGGCGGTAAACAAGGTTGTCCAAGCGGCATTCGAGTGTTTCGATAAGAGCTTCGCCTGTCTTTCCCTCTGCTTTGAGAGCGAGTGCGAAGTAGCGGCGCAACTGGCGTTCCATGATACCGTAGTATGCCTTTACCTTCTGTTTTTCGATGAGCTGTTTGCCGTATTCAGAGATCTTCTTTGTTCTCTTCAAAGAAGCTGACTCTGCTCTTTTGAGTGCCTTTGGGTGGCCGCAAACGTTTACTCCTAAGTGGCGGCATTCCTTAAAACGGGGGGTTCTTCTAGTTGCCATTGTATTCTCCTAAAATTTTACGCGGTTTTAGTGTGTGACTAAAGCCAAAATTTTTATTTTGAGTTTTTGTAAGCCATTAAAGCAGCCGTGTTTTTAAGAGCTTAGAAAAATTCATTACATCGGGAAAACGGCAATGTTTTCAGGATGGTCTTATAGTTTGATAATGTTAGCATAAATTTTCAATAAAATTCAAGTGTTTAGGCGGGAATTCAGGCGGAATTCATGCGAATTTTACTGGAATTTTAGCTGTGTTTTCTGTATACTTTTGCGGATTACGGTATTTATATGAAATTTTACGAAAGATTGAATGGGCTGCGGGAATTTGACATTCTTAGCGGGCTTGATAAGGTTTACCAGAAGATAGAGAAGAGGCAGAAGACCTGGAAAAAGAGCGTTGGTTCTCTTTGTCCGGAAGGTTGCGGTAACTGCTGCATACCATTTGAACCCCACGTTTACGACTGCGAAGCCCTCTACATGGCAATGTATCTTATAGCGTGTGAACCTGCCGCTGCAAAAGCCATTCGCGACGGAAAGTATCCTATGCAAAGGGAAGACAACGAAAAGGGATGCTTCTTGTTTGACCCCCAGAACGAATACCACTGCACTGTATACGGAGGAAGAGCCCTGATATGCAGAATGTTTGGCTATTGCGGAGACAGGGGAAAAGACGGAAAGGTAAGGTGGAAGCCCTGCCGCCATCTTTCGGAGGAGCTTTTGAGCGCACACGAACCTCCCCTGGAACATAAGGAGTACGACTCAAAGGAACTTCGCGCCGTAATAAAAGCCTTGCCCCCTTCCATGAATGACTTTATGGAAGAAGTTCTTTCCCTTGACCCGGGTAGCGCATCACGCACAAGACCTTTAAGAGAAGCCTTGCCGGAAGCCCTTAGACGCTTGCAGTTTTTGATTGCCTGTGCAAAGGGCTAATGTGTAATAAGGTTCAACTTCAAGTTTTTTTGCAAAAATGTGTCATTATCGGGCTTGTCCTGATAATCTGCTAAAAAGATTACCGGGTCGAGCCCGGTAATGACAGTTATCTTTTTTAAACTCGAAGTTTGGCGTAAAATATAATGTGTAAAAGAACCAATTTCCGCTTAGCAGGTCCTTCTTGAAAAAAGACCTACGCCCGATTGTAGGGGCGGCGAAGCCGTTGCAAAGCAATGGAGCCGAGAGGCGGTTCTCGCAACGAAGTTTCAAGCGAACCCCGGAAAGCGGGGACAGGAAAGAAGTTTACCCGGCAGAATGACGGGTACAGTTAAACGAGGCATGCCGTCCAAGAGAAAATTTAGACTAAATTCTTTATGCTAATCCATGTAACTTGGCGGAGGAACAAATGGCCTGGGTTCTGGATGGCGGATCTCGTAAAAAGTGTAGTCTGCCAAAGCCCTGTCCTTACTAAGTTCAAGCACTGCAAAAGAAGCCGGTTGGCATGCTCGCGGAATTGAACAGCTACCTGGATTAAGCAAAAGAAGAGACGACTTACCCGAATTGCAAGAAACGCATCCGCAAGCCGGAATATGTGTGTGCCCAAAGAAAAGAATCTCCGCCCCGCAATTTTCCGCCTCTTGAACAAGATATGAAACCCCGCTGTAAAGCGAATGTGCGTGACCGTGGACAAGAAGAATTTTGTGGCCGCAAACCGTAAGTTCATTTTGCAGAGGAACTGCTATCTTAACCAGAGGACTTCCGGAATTCTTTGCAAAAGCCGCCTTGTTCATAAAAGTGTAAGAGCTTGAATCGTTGTTCCCCTTAACAAAAGCAATGACCGGTGGAATGCAGGCAAAGAAATATTGGTCTTCAGAAGCCTTCTGCAAAAGATAGACTATGTCGCTTACCCCGTCCCCGCAAAAAAGCAAAAGGTCGCTTTCCATACCAAATTTCTGCAGGACAAAAGAAAGTGCGTTGGCATTGGCATGGCTGTCGGAAATGGCAAGAATCCGTGCGCTGTCTTTTTGTGCAAGACAATCTATGCTTTCCCGGCTGCCGATAAGGAGGGACTGGTCCTGAAGCAGACACTTGTTCAACTTTCAGATCCTTCCGAGCGTTCAATAACAAAATGGTTGGATGCAGGAATAAGGGTCTCGCTGTCCGTGTAGCGGATAACCTTGCGTGAACCAACAATCTTCTGAACAAAGCCGATAAGACTTGAATCCGGTGCAAGAGGTTCCTCGCAGTTAACGGCAAAAGAAATGGCCCTCATGATAATCTCGCTGGCATCTGAATCAATCTGCTGGAGAATCTGCTCCTCCATGGACTCCTCTTCTACCTTGTGCTCGTATTCAAGAACAAAGTCGCATGTTGACTCCTGTCCAAGAATGTCGTCCTGGGGGAAAAGGCTAAAGACCGGGTAGGGAATCCTGCCGTCGTATTCGTCCTGAAGCTTTGCAAAAACGTAGTTTGTTCCTTCCGGAGCGCCAAGAATCACCACTGCGCGGATATTCCTGGAGTTAAGCGTTTCGCCCAAGAGGGAAATCTTCTTCATTTCGTCTGGGAAAATAACCGGCAGAATCATACCGCCGTTGCTTTCAAGACCGTAGAGAGAATCCAGGTTGCGGATTATTTGCGAATAAAAATTCTCCGAATTAAAACCGTAGCCAAAAAGCACGCAGATTTCACCGTCTTCCGCATGGCCGTGGCTCTTAACGTCCTTTGCAGATACAACCTGGTCTGGCTTTGTTGGGCGCACCTTTATGTTAAGGGTCTCCGCAGAAGAAACGTAAGTCTTTATTTTGGTTTCTTTTTTACATCCAGTAATAGAAAAAAGCACGGCAAAAATAGCAAAAGTTAAAAATTTTCTGTTTATCCCCATTTGTCTCATGCCACCATTATAGTTATTTTTTTTAATTTGTGAAAGGGGAAGTCAATTTTTTTGGATCTTAGTTTTTTTTCACGAATTTTTATGGACGGTACTTTTATGCGCTCTACCAGAATATTTCCATGCTAACTCGACCGAAAGTTGCTCTGTTTACGGGCTTTCCGGGGTTCCGCCATTCGGCTCCATTACCGCTCCGCGCCAACGGCTACGCCGCCCCTCCAATCCCGCGTAGCTTGAAACTTCGTTGCAAGAGCCGCCCTTCGCCTATTCGGCTCATACCGCTTGCGCGGTACTGGAAGGTTGCAAGTAACCCGGGCTCCATGGCGGCGTATATTGCACCAAGTAATGGCATATTTCTTGCCAAAGAGTCAAAATTTAGCCACTGCAATTTCCAAATTAATTCTTGAAACTTCCAAGATTTGCGCTATAATTTTAATAGGTTGGAAGATGAGTTTTAACAAAAAAAATGTGACGTTACCGGACAAGGCTTTATAAGCTGCTTAAAACTCAAAAGATACCATAAAGAAAAGTTTTTGGAGGTTTCCATGAAGTTTGCCCCCTTGTCTTGCAAAAAGTATTGCAGTTTGAACGGTAAAAGTGCCGTAAAGTCTTTCTTGCCAAAGGTAATTCTGCACCTGTCTGTTTTTACAGCCCTTGTTTTTTCTGCATTGATTTGCTTCCTGCTAAGTTCTTGCTCTGCAAACAATGAAGGCTCCGGTTCTCTTACAATAGCAATGCCAACATCCTCTTCTTCGCGCTCTGTTTCTAGCACTGGCTCTTTCCAAGAAGAATTTGCGGCTTATATGACCTTTTCCGTATACATAAGGGACGAAGACAACGTGGAGATAGAAAAATATACAGGAATTACCCCCGGCACAACTCTTACCATAGACCAGTTGAGGGCTGGTACATACAACATTGCAATCCGCGGAATTGCTGATGGCGATTACGTTGGATATTACGGTGCTACGGAAGCTCTTGTAAAGGGCGGTACGGAAAATTCTGCAAACATAAAAATGGAGCACATCAGTGAAAGCAATTACATAGACATCGCTAACTCTACAGGAGTGGATGAACTGTCGTATTTTACGGCAAAAATAACTTGCAAAAACGGAGATTCATGGCTGTTCAACTATTTCGGTGTCGATGGCGATATTGGTGCTACAAGTCCGTCTGGCTCTGGTTGTATTTATTATCATAGCATGGATAATAAATTCTTTGAGCCAGGCTTTACCTATACCATGGACTTTACCTTGTATGGGCAGACAGGCGAGTTTCTTTATAATAAAACCGTTTCCGCCAAGGCAACCAAAAACGGTATTCTGTTCACCGTAGATTAACCGCATCGTTCTTGCAGGTGGATTTTAGTGCAAATGATGTATAATTAATGTAAAAGCACATGCAAATTTGACCATCC
>JAGACC010000328.1 GCA_017614295.1 Treponema sp. | reverse complement strand
TTTTTCCGGAGGAATGTATGCTATTCCCTTTGCGGCAAGCTTTGGCAGAATATCGTTGCAAAGGGTTTCGTACTGGAGTTTTACAATTTCGTGGCAGCGTTTGGAGATTTGCTTTAGAAGCTGGCTGGGGGTGAGTCCGCTTGAATCTGTGCAATGTGGGTCTTCTTCTTCCTGACGCTTTATTGAGGCTACGCGCACCTGAAAGAATTCCTCAAAGTTTGTGGAGGTTATTCCTAAAAATGAAAGCCTTTCCAAAAGCGGAACTTCTTTGCGGCAGGCTTCGTTTAAAACCCTTGCGTTGAATTCGATCCAGCTTAGTTCGCGGTTAAAGAATTTATAGTTGTTAGGCATATATTCTCCTTCTGTTTTGCAAAAAAAGCCTACCCCCGATTGGAAGGGTGCGTGTTAAAAAATTGCATCCGT
The DNA here is from genome assembly GCA_017614295.1 of Treponema sp. GTDB lineage: Bacteria > Spirochaetota > Spirochaetia > Treponematales > Treponemataceae > Treponema_D. Next base: position 4,600 of record JAGACC010000328.1, on the reverse strand, counting down.
GCAATTTTTTAACCATGAGTTTTCCTGTTGGAAAACTCACTTGCTGTTAAAATAACAAAATAACGCGCCCTCCTTGGCGCTATTTGTTCAACAACCAAGACGGAACCCTGGAAAGCGGGTTAGCGGAAAAAATCCGGTCCAGAAAAACAGGATTCTATACAAGCACTATTTTATAACCAAATACGTTTTCAAACAGGCCGCCTTTTTCTTCTATTGCAAGTTTTTCCAGGTTAAGGTTGTTACGACCTTTTACACGGAATGTAATGCTGTCTTTTGCAAAGTTTATGGTAAAGTCTGCAAGGTGCTGCCTGTGGCTTCTGTCCAGTGCATCTGCAACCCGCAGAATTGATGTTAGCTTTAGCACCGTCATGCGGGTTTCCCTAGGTAGCAGTTTGAATTCCGCGTCGTCCGAAGGAAGCTTTGTTCCCTTGTGGTAGCGGGCAATCTGTGCAACTATGGAAATGTCGTCCCTCGAAAGCCCGAAGATTTCGCTGTTTTTGATTATGTATTCGCTGTGCAGGTTGTGGTTTCTTGCTCCAATGAACATTCCTGCGTCGTGCAGTATTGATGCTATTTCCAGAAGGAGCCTTGTGTGTGCCGGAAGACCAAGTTCCATCTGCATTGAGTCGTAGATGCGGAGTGCCATGCTTCGTACGTATTCTGCGTGCTTTTCGTCCCCTTGGAATTTTCTTAGCAGGGCCGCCGCGCTTGCTGCAACTTGTGCGGAGAATTCCAGCTGTAGTTCACCGGAAGGATTTGCTATGTTTGTTATTATTACGCCTTCCCTTAGGGATGTTTCCGGTACGATTATGGAGCTTGCCCTTGTTAGCTGGATGAAGTATTTGTATGTTAGCAGGGAAATTTTGAATGTCTGTGCGTCCGAATAGTTTAGCTTGAATTTTGCTATGACTTCTTCTACGCTGTAGCGCTGGATTTCGTCTGCAAAGCGGTCAAAGTCTTCCCTCTGAATTTGCCATAGGAAGGGGGTAATGGATTTTCCTGTAAAAAGAGCGGCTATCTTCATGTCTGTGCCGACTGCTATGAATTTTTTTACCTTGTCCAGATTCATTTCTGCATTGAACTGGGACTTTGAGTTGCGTATGAATTCTTCTATGTAGCTACGGGCATCTTCTATTCCGCCTTTTATTGAACGGACCTGCTGCTCTATGATTACGGTTCCAAGCCTTATGCTGTGCGCTCCTGCCATGCGTCCGTTTTCTATGAGCATCATTTCTGTTGTTCCGCCGGCAATTTCCAGTATAACGGAGTCTTCCTGCATTATGTCCTGGCCGTCAACAGTTGCTCCCTTTAGGCATTCGGTTACTGCTATGTACATGAGCCTGTTTTCTTCCAAGCCGTCTATTACGCGTACGGTAAAGCCTGTCTTGATTTTGATTCGGTCTACGAAGGGGTCTCTGTTGGTGGATTCGCGGACTGCGCTGGTTCCGAGGACTATTGTGTCTTTGGGCTGGATTCCCCAGGATTTTAGCTGTTCTGCAAAGCGGCGTAAAATTTGCAGGCAGGATATCATGGTTTCCCTGCTGATTACTCCGGATGTGAACACGTCACGCCCTATGTTTGCCGGGAGTTCGCTTCTGTCGAGGATATTGCGCTTTTTGTCTTCTGTGATTTCGACCACAAGCATACGTATGCCGGTGGAGCCGATTTCTATAACAGCCTGTTGCATTCCAAAATAAAGGGGAGGGACAAATTTCTTAACGCTAAAAAATTTGCCTGCTCAAAAGCCTACAGCTTGTCTATAAGCATAGAGCACTTTCCTGATGGAATTGGGAGCGTCTTCTTCTTCTGGTCAAGAATGTTGATCGTAAAGTAGTAGAGTTTTTCGCTTTCCATCTGGATTTCCCAACCGCGCGTACTCTTGTTGCTGAGGATTGTAATAAGGTTGCGCTTAAGGGAGAGCTTTTCAATTCCCATGATTTCAAGATTGGGGATAACCCAGTCTACGGTTTTGCGTGGAAGGCTTATGCTAAGGCCTATTACGTTTTCTATCATCAGGGCGATTGTTGAAAGTCCCGTAAAGTGCAAAAATCTCTTGCGCGGGAAGTCTGGCGTATTCTTTAGCTGGGCAGGACCTTCTTTTGTAGGAAGATATGCCTCGTACAAATCGCCTTTTTCCTTTGAATTAAGGGGACTTAAAGCTTCCAGTATGTAGTAGAGGTGGCGTATTGCACACTCGCGGGCAAATGCATAGCGCTGGTAACGTTCAAGACCCTTGATTACCATAAAGTTGAATGGAGGGAATACCGATCCCAGGAAGCCTTCTCCGCTTTCCTTGAATTCCGGGCTGTCTGCGCTCAAAGTTGGGAAAGGATGGTCTGTTCCAAAGGTGTCGGGGTTGCTAAGATGCTCAATAAGCACGTCTGCACGGTCTGCGTTTGGAAGTTCGGCAAGAAGCGGCCAGAAACCTGCTATAGTCTTTTGCGTAAGCCTCTTTTCGTCCTTGTCCAAGTCGTAGTAGAAGCCTGTGTCGTTGTCCCACATGAGGGAGTTGATTCTTGTCTTAAGGCTAAAGTACATCTTTTTGTACTTAAAGCTCAAATCCTTGTCGTTAAGGATGTCTCCCAAAGCGGACATGTAGGATGCGTTTATTGCCATGCAGCAGTTAAAGTCTACCGGGTAGAATGCGCCCTTGCGTGGAGAGTTGAACATTGTGGAGAACTGGAATGGTACGGAATACAAGCCGTTGGGCTGCTTAAATGTGCGCTCAATCCAGTCCATGTACCTCTGGAGAACCGGCATTACTTCCTTTATGCGGCGTTTGTTTGCGCTCTTGTGGTAAAGGTTGAATTCTGCCCATGCAAAGATAGGTATTCCTATGCCTTCCGGGTTTGAACTGTCTGTTACCGGCAAGTTGGTCTGAGTGTCGTATTTCCAGCGTATTGCTCCGTTTTCTTCCTGACGGGCATAAAAATAGTCAATGTTCTTGTTTGCAGGGAAATTTCTGTTTGAATAAACAAGAAAAAATGAAGAGAATATGGCTTCTGCCTGGTCGAGTATTAAGAGAGTCTGCCCCTGCTGTGCTACCGGGTATACAAAAAGGCCTTCTGCTGATTTTTCTCCGCTTGCCGGATCAATCCAATAGTCAGACAGCCAGTTCCATGTTTTGTCGTATATATCTACAAAATCCTGATCATAGAAGTGGATTTTGGGGAAATCTCTCTTGTTCAACTGATTCTCCTGTTAATTTGAATTATATTATACCATATTTTTTAAAAAAGAGGTATAATTTAGAAAATTTTTTTCAAAATTTTAACAGAAAAAGCTATTTCTCTGTTGACAAAACTTTAAAAAACTTAGGTACTGAAAAGATACAGCTTCTTTTGTTTGGTACGGGTTTGGTATTATGTATAAAACTTATATTTATTTGGAAGTCCGGGTGCTTCTTTCTGCTGTACCCGGTGTTTTTTTAACAGAAAGCGAGTCTTCCGGCAAGCACGACATACTTACTGCAAAGGCTGAATTCCTTAAGCGTAACAATGGCGGTGCAAAGGTTCTTTCCGTCGCGGTACAGCCGTCTGCCCTCCACAAGGCTGTGTCTTTTGTGCGCGCGGTTGGCGGAACCGTAGAAGAAAAAGTTTTTCTTGAGCATTTGACCGGTAACATTCAGGAACCCCCGGATGACCGCAACTTTACAGGCTTTTCCGTAAAAGTGGGGCACGGTGGCAGCCTGGACATAATGTTCCACCAGAAGCCAAAAAAAATCACCATTGAAGAAGTCCGCATAGAAGAAAATACCGGCCATTTGGTTCGTTCAAGCGGTAAAAACGGCGGAAAGGCACACATGGACTGGACATTTGCCGGCTGTCCTAGCATGAGAATCCGCACTAGCGCAGTCTTTGAACTTGGGGAAGAAGCAGAGCTGTTTTTGAATGAACTTTACACGACCCTTTCCTACCTTAAGCTTGTTACCGGAGACCTTGACGAGGGTAGCATAAGGTGCAATGCCTATGTCTGTATTTCCGACGAATCCGGTCTGGGGGAAAAGTCCCAGGATAAGCTTGTAAAACTCCGCAACCTTAATTCATTCAACTTTGTGCGCGATGCCGTAAATGCAGAACTTTCGCGCCAAGAGGAAATTCTTTCTGCCGGCGGAAAAATCACCAGCGAAAGCCGCTTGTGGATAGCAGAAAGCAAAATGTCGCAAGTCTGGCAGAACCGGGAATGCGTTGTAAACCAGTTTAAGATGGTAGAGCCTCCGGTTCAGGTAATGCTAATTCATCAGGCAGGTGGAAATGCAAGTTCGGTCCCCATAGAACTCCCTTCCGCAAGACGCTCCCGTCTTATGAAGCAGTATGGACTTTCTAGGCTTAGGGCCCGCTTTTTATGCTCAAAAAAAGATATAGCCGACTACTTTGAAGAAGCCGTACAAGCAGGGGCTGAACCGCTTCTTGCTTCCCACTGGATGGCTGGGGAACTGATGAAGCTTCTTAACCAAAAGAAAAGCGGTGTAAGCTTGGGCCAGCTGAATGCGCAAAGGTTTGCTTCCATAATGAAAATGCTTGGAGACGGCAAAATTCATTCAGGAATAGCAAAAAGCCTTATGCAGGAAGTCTTTTCTACCGGAGAAGAGCCTGAAGAA
>JAGACC010000327.1 GCA_017614295.1 Treponema sp. | reverse complement strand
TTACGCAAACCTGTCATTCCCGGTCTTGAATCGGGAATCTTTTTTTCCAAAGCAGATTATCGGGTCAAGCCCGATAATGACACTCGTTTGCAAAAATAATGCGACTTTCCAAAAAAGAAAAACACCCATTCCCGGTTTTTACGAAAAGCTGCCAGTCCTGTTTTATGCAAACCTGTCATTCCCGTGCTTGACACGGGAATCTTCTTCCAAAAGCAGATTATCGGGTCTAGCCCGATAATGACATGAGGGTTCCGATAAGGACATAGTTTACCGATACGGACACTCTTTTTGATATGGTTTTACACGATGCTGACACGGCTTCTCGCATGATGCTGACACGGTTGCTTACGCGATGATGGCATTTGTCTAACGCGGTTCTTGCAAAGAGACCTACGCCCGATTGGAAGGGTTGCCGCAGGCAAGACCGCTGCAAGCGGGCCGGAGCGGAAGCGGAGCCCTGGAAAGCGGGGAAAACTTCCCTCCTTGGCATTTTTCCCCACAAGTTTTCCAGAGGAAAACTTGCCAGTCCCTTTGCCAAGATATGACGCGCCGTTCTTGGCGCTGCTTGTTTGCGCATTGTGAAAAATGCTAAGGAGTTTGACCGAACACGGAGTGTCGGGCACAGTAATACCAAGAAATGCCGTCCAGAAAAAGAAGCTATTCCACAAAGTAGGTCTTCATGAGCCCCTTGCCTTTTACTTCTATTTCTACGCAGTCGCTGTATTCGATGAGGCCTTTTGTGCGGAGGTAGACGTTTTCCGTAACGTGGATTTTGCCCGGCTGTCCGGTGGATTCCATGCGGCTTGCAACGTTTACCGTGTCTCCCCAGATGTCGTAGATGAACTTGGACTTTCCGATTACACCCGCAATGAGTGGTCCGCAGTTTATACCGATTCTCATCTGAAGGCTAAAGCCTGTCTTTTGGTCAAAGTCGATTATTTCTTCCAGGAGTACCCGCGAAAGGTCTATCATTTTTAGTACGGCGGAATTTCCAAGAACTGATTCGTCAAAGCCACAGGCTGCCATGTAGGCATCTCCAATAGTCTTGATTTTTTCTACGCCAAATTCCAGAAGCCTTTCGTCAAAGCGGGAGAAGATTTCGTTGAGCATTTTTACAATTTCGTTTGCGCTCATACCGGTGGAAAGTTTTGTAAAGCCAACGATGTCCGCAAAGAATACGCATACGTTGGAGAACTGCTTAGCTATCTGGCGGCCGGGGTTTTCCGTAAGTTCATCCGCGACCGGTTTTGGGAGTATGTTAAGCAAAAGTTTTTCTGCCTTGTCGTTTGCAACTTCAAGAGCGTGTGCCCTGTTCTGGAGTTCAACTGCCTGTTCCTGAAGCTCTTTTGTCTGGGCATCTACTTCGCGCTCAAGCTTGATCTGGTACCTCTTTAAGCGGCGGAACCTAGACCATATTCCAAGGGCTGTAACAGAGACGAATGTAACTGCGCACAAAAGCCAGAAGTACCACAGCTGCCAGAAGTGGGGCTCTTTTATGATTGTAAGCACAGGAGACGGGTCGCTTAGTATGTTGTCCGTGTTGGAAGCCTGTATTGTAAACTTGTATGTTCCCGGCTTAAGGTTTGTGTAGGAGACAAAGCGTTCTGCCGCCCAGTCCGAATATCCTGTATCAAAGCCTTCAAGCTGGTAGCGGAAGTTCATGTTCTCGGAAGAGACAAAGCTTAATCCGGTAAAGTCTATTCTAAGCCTCTTTGCGTCCGGCGGCATTATTACCGTAGTGGTCCTAGTGTTGTATTCGGTTATGTCTGTGTCTATGGAAATTGTTTCCACCTGAACTATTGGCTTAGCCTTGTTGGACTTTCCCTTTACCGGGTCGTAGATTGCAAATCCGTCTATGAGGGTAAACCAGATGCGTCCAAGGCTGTCCTTCATGGAAAGGGATGTGCTTGTAACACCGCCGGAAAGAAGTCCGTCTGAGCGTCCGTAGAAGCGGGCTGTAACTTTGGGGATGTTTTCGTTTGCATAGGCGTTAAGTTCTTCCATGGAAACGCTTGCAATACCGCGGTTGCTTGTCATAAAGCAGGAACCGGAATAGTCTTCTATAACCTGGAAGATGCCGTCCGTGCCAAGTCCGCTGTCCGAAGAATAAGAGACTTTTTTGTCGCCCATAAAGCGGGTTACGCCAGAGCCTGTACAGACCCAGATTTCTCCGGGGTTAACTTCCCTAATCTTGAATATTACGTTTCCGGTAAGACCGTCGCTTGTTGTGTAGGTAGTCTTAACAGCACCGTCTTTTAGCACGAAGATTCCGCTTCCGTCCGTTCCGCACCATATACTGCCGTCGGAGGTTTCGTGGATGCACATTATGTATTCGTTGGGAAGACCGTCGTCCCTTGTCATTATCTTTATCTGGTCTGTCTTGGTGTCTATTATGTTAAGGCCGCTTGTGGTACCGACATAGAGCTTTCCGTCTGAGCAGAAGGTTGCTATGCGTACCATGTCTCCGCTAAGGCCTTTTTCCTTGTTCCAGTATTTAATCTTGTCGTTGGGGTCTATGAGTATCTGTCCGTAGCCGCCGTAAGAGCTTACCAGTATGCTTCCGTTCTCCGTAATTCCAACGTGGCGGATTCTTATGTTTGCGCAGAATTCCGTAATCTTGTTTTCTACAAATACGGATTTTTTTGGGTCGTAGCAGAAGAGTCCCTTGTCGCATCCAAGCCATACCAAAGAGCGCAGGTTGTCTTCGCAGATGGAGTTTACGGTTGTGTCCATGCGTACGGTAACAAATTTGCCTGTACTAAGCTTTTGAACGCCGCCTCTGTCCGTTGCAATCCAGATGTTTCCTTCGCGGTCTTCTATTATCCTGTTTGCATTGTTGTCGCAAAGTCCGTTGCTCTTGTCGTAGAAGGAAAGGATTCCGTCGTGCAAGACAGCCACTCCGCTGTCAAGTCCAAACCATATGTTCCTGTGTGAATCCTGTACGATAGAATTTACTACGGTTCCGGGCTGCTTTCCGTGTCCTATGTCAAGAACAGTTTCCCCCGTTCCGTCCACGCAGACCGCATAATGGGGGCAAACGCCAAACCAGAATGAACCCTTTGAATCCTGGGTAACGGTGCGCACAACCGGATTCTTTAGCTTTGTTATTCCTGTATACCTGTCGAACCTGCCGCCTGAATAGCAGTAAACGCTTCCGGGGAGTGATCCGCAGAGCCACATTCTTCCAGCGGTGTCGCAGTAGAGCTTTTGTACGATAAGGTTTTCTTCATCGTATTCAGCAAGGCCAGCCGGTCTTTTTATTTCCTGAGCCTTTGTTATGTATGCAACGCCGGATGCTGTACCAACCCAAATGTTTCCGTCATCATCTTCCGCTATGGAGCGAACCGAATTGTTTGGAAGTCCGTTTTCCACACGGAACGATGTTACGCTTCCGTCATTGCTTATGCAGATAACGCCTTCATCGTTTGAACCAACCCAGACGTTTTCCATTGCATCCTGGAATATTACGCGGGCAGAAACAAAGTTGTACTTGCGGTCGTAGACGTGGTTTATTGTGGCAAATTTTACGCCGTCAAAGCGGACAAGGCCTTCGTAAGTTCCAAAATAGACGTAGCCCTTGGAATCCTGCAAAAGGTCGGTTATGGTGTTTCCGGTAAGTCCATCGCTTGCGTTCCAGGTTCTTGCGACAAATTCGTTAAAAAAGTTGTCGTTCATTGGCTGGGGCTGAGAAGAAGAATTCTCTGCAAAGATATTTCCTGTTAACAAAAAGAAAGAAAAAGTAAAAATACGAAATAAACAAACAGAAATGCGTTTCATAAGCAAATTATAAACCAAAATTAAATAATCTACAATAAAAAAAAGCTTTCCCTGAAAAAAATTCAAAGAAAGCTTTTAGGTGACGCATGGCAGACTCGAACTGCCGACCCTCTGCTTAGAAGGCAGATGCTCTAATCCA
>JAGACC010000326.1 GCA_017614295.1 Treponema sp. | reverse complement strand
TTTGGCTTGCGGTTTCCGCTTTAGCCAGCGTTTCCGCGATTTCTTTTCAGCGCAAACAGGCCTTGCCCGCTTTAAGTTCAACGCGGATATGGTTGCAACCGCCAAAAAAGTACGCGAAACAGGTGACGCAAGCTTTACTCTTGGCGACCTGCTCGACATTTTTTACGGCAAAAAGACTTATGCCAAATACGATAATTCATGCTTGCAGTGGAACAAATTTGTAAAAGACTTTTGTGCAGACCCAGCAACCGCACAATTTTCCGACAAGCTAAAAACCGCCGCCATTCTTTGGCGCCAAGTGCGCAATTCAACCCTCCCAAAAGTGTATGACACAAAGCTGCTAAAAGAAATGGTATCATTGATTGAATAAAAAACACAGGAGCAACCATGATTTGCCGAATTGATTCTATGTACATAATTGTTGATGACTTGGAAAGAGCAACCGCATTTTACGAAGAGTTTTTTGAGCAGAAAATCTGTAACAAAAGTGCGCTAGGCGGTTATTTTGACATTGACGGCTTTCGCTTTCATTTGTTTGCCTACAAAGAAGTTGGCGAGCCACACTCTTACGGAAGCAACTGCTTGCCCAGCCTCTGCTTTGAGACGCTTGAAGAACTGAACCGGAAAATCGCCGGCAAAGAGCTTTGCTTTCCGCTCACCAAAATTGGCAAAAGCTGGGTAGCCGAATTCGTTGATTCAGAAGGGAACCATATCGAGGTTTATACAAAGGCAGAATAAAAACAAAACCTAGTACACCTGTGGTACAAATACTCTGCGCACTGGGAGCTTTGTAACACATGCGCGGGGCGTGCGGGTTTTTTAGCTTGAAAAAAAATGCTATACTTTGTGCATGACAGAGATAGAGATAAAGGCGCATGTTTTGGACAGGGCGGGGCTGGAAGAAAGACTGAATCAGATTGCCGCTTTTAAGATGCAGGTTTTGCGGGACGACACATATTACGGTTTAACAAAGGAGACTCGTTGCAAGCTTAGGGTAAGAAGGGAGACTTTGCTTACAGGCGGCGGTGAAGAAAAAAAGACTCTTCTTACCTACAAGAGAAAGGAAGTGCGCACTCAGGAAGACGGAAGCAGTTCTGAGGTGAACGACGAAAAGGAAACTGCCATTCAGGATGCGAACGTTCTGGAAGCTTTCCTAAAGGATTCAGGTTTTTTGGTAACGCTAAGAAAGCACAAGGACGTAAAGGATTGGGAGCTTACCGTAACAAAAGATTCTTTCCCCAAAGAGGCTGGAATAGAGCAGGATCTTTTTGCTACCTTTGAACTTTGCAATGTTCCCCCGCTTGGCGACTTTCTTGAAATAGAAATACTTTCTCCGGTGGACAATCCGCTTGCGGTTAAGGCTATTCAGAAAAAGCTTCACGAGCTTTTGGCACTTGCAAATATAAGCGAAGACCAGATAGAGAACCGCTACTACAGCGAGCTTTTGCGTGCTTATGGAAATCAATTTGCATAAAGTATGGTGACAGGTAATCAAAAGAAGCGCAGAGAAAATAAATTTCTTTGATTTTTTTTATGTTTGTTAGACAGGCCAGAAATCAATTTTGTGTGCAGCGGAAGGGAAATTCGGCTGAAAAACCGCATTGGAGCGGAACGAGCGCAGCGAGTTTAATTACCTATTCCGCGACACCGCGGGTTTTCAGATGGATTTGCCTGGGAGCGGAACACAAAATTGATTTCTGTGATTGCGGAATCGATGAACCTACGCCGTCGTATAGGGGCGTACGAAGTACGTTGCGGAGCAATGGAGCCGAAGGGCGGAACCCCGGAAGGACGGTGACGCAAAGGGGCTTTCTGTCGAGTTAGCCATAAAGCAAAATGGTAGAGCAAGCAGGACTTCGTCCAAAAGTCTATCATTTAAAACAAATATAGATTCCGAAACTAGTTCGGAATGACGGGTAATGCTTGCGTTGATTATTAATGGAATCTGTAGTATCATAAACCGCTTTGTAAATTTATTAAAAAAAGGAGAACATTTTGTTCAACAGAGGTTTATACAAGAAAAATGCGCTAAACTGTCTAAGGGACAGGCGCCTTGTTCCAACACTGGTAAGTCTTGTAGTTCTTGTCACCTATATTTTGCTTAACGCCGGTTCCGTGGGTAAGTCCATAAAGGCTGTTGGCCCGCACCTTACGCTTATCTTGGACGCAAGTAAGATGAACTTTATTGTTATTGCAATAATGTGCTTTGTATTGGGAACAATAGAAATTGCCGAGGCTGGATTCTATCTTTTTACGGTTGACCATCCGCAGGAGCAGCTTTCCTTTAACATATTTATAGAAGGATTTTCGCTTTTTGTAAGGGGGTCGCTTGGCTTTATCTGGAAGTGGCTATGGATTTTTATCTGGGGCTTGTTTTTTGTTGTTCCGGGAATAATAAAATTCTTTTCCTACTCCCAGCTTTTTTACATACTGAGGGACTATCCCCAGATTGGAATTAGGCAGGCTTTGGCGGTTAGCAAGGAAATAACTAAAGGCCACAAGGCGGATTTGTTCTGGCTTTACCTTTCCTTTATTGGCTGGGACTTGCTTTCTATTCCTACTGCATTCATTTTGCAGCTTTGGATTTGGCCATACAAGCAGGCTTCTTTTGCCTTTGCCTACCGCTCTTTGATGCAAAAGGCGCTTACCTCCGGTGCTGTTGTTCCGGATGACTTAAAATAACAGGAGTTTACCATGGAAGATAAC
>JAGACC010000038.1 GCA_017614295.1 Treponema sp. | reverse complement strand
TCCAAATTCCTAAAGTACAGAACATAAAAATTAGAACTGGTAGCCAATATTTATGGAAGGAACAATCATTCCGTAAGTCATGTCAGAAATAAAGGACGTAATAAAGTCTGCCTGGGCTTCAACAAAAATGCGGGGAGTAAGGTAATACTGGAAGGACGCTCCAACAAGGGCACAACCGTCAAAGCTGTAGAGAGGATCCGGATTAGTTCCAACGTCAAAGTGGTACTGGTAGTCGTAAAAATATGCCGCTCCACCGCCAGCATGAATTTCTATAGTGCCAAGATGCCTTTTCTTTGTAGGATCGCTTTTTTCATTCACCTTTATAGGCTTCTGGTAAACCAAAAGACCGCTTGCAGTAATAAGGTTTCCGTCTATTGTAAAGTATTCCTCTTCAAAATTCATGCGGGTATAGGTGCTAAGTAGTCCAACCCCCAGGTAGCCCCAGCTGTGCTTAAAGGGAATAAATACAACCTTTGCGTTTCCGCTAAGAGGCCAAATGTTGCTTCCCATGTATTTCTTAAAGGTGTCGTCATACAAAATAAAGGGGCATGAATATCCAATGCTTACGTTAAGATCCATTGGTTTTGTGTACCTTACAATAAGCTCATTGTCTCCGCTGTCCGGAGTAAAAAGACCGCTTGCATCCGTTGCCCTAAAGTGGTATACCCCGGAATCAAGACTGTCTATGTCAAACTGAATTTCCATGCTGCGGTTGTCTTTTCCCTGGGAAAGAATGTTGGGCTTGTAGGTTCTGCCAATGGCCTTCTTTTTGGGAACAAGTGCATACTCCGTAAACTCAACGTCGTACTTGTCTTCCCTTGGCGGAAAAAGGTTCTTTCCCTTTACAGAAAATTTACCGTCGTTTATTTCGTCGAGGTAGATTGTGGATGAATGTTTTAGCGTAGATTTTATGGAAGAAATTTCCGGCTGGTGGGCTGCGTAAATTGTAATGTTGGTCCAGTCGCTTTCTGCTGCGGGGCTTCCAACCAGGTCGTAGGTTACAACTTTGTAGCGGTACCTTCCGGGCGGCAAAAGAGGAAATACATGTATGGAAGTTTCGCTTCTCTTTGTTTCCATGCGCCTAAGTTCTTCATGGGCAGATGCGGATTCAACTACAACTTCGTATTTTAAGACTGCACCGGGATTTTTTTCTTCCCAAGAAAGAATCTGCCAGCTTTCCTCAGGCGTTAAGGGGTTTCCAACAAAGGCCGGGTTTTCTTCCTCTTCAGCTTCAATCTGGTCTTGAACATAATCCTGCTGGTTACTTGCAGTAGCATTGTTTTTGGCACCATCCTCCGCAAACAAGGGGACTGTACCGCAAGAGAAGAGAAAAATTAGAACTGCCGCAAAAAAACAAATCCTACTTTCCATACGGGTTCAAAGCCTTCCTTGTCTTTGCCTTTGTAGGAACAGGAATGTCCGTAACAAAGTGTGAGCCTATCTCCGGGCTTTCCTGCAGAACTGCATCAACAGTGCCGTCCTTATCCGTATCCACCCTTCTTAGAGCCTGGATGGTCCAAGTATAGGTTCCCTTGGCAAGAGCCCTCTTGGTTTCTACCGGGAGATTTACAAAGTCTATCACATATTCGCTGTTGTCGCCAAGGTATTTTTCAAAAACAATGTTTCCTTCTTCATCGTAAATCTTTAGTCCGTAGTCATTAGCCCCGGAAACACCCGTCCAGCCAAGCCTAATAACCCTTTCGTTATCCACATTGCTAAGGTATCGCGTGTCAAACTTTGAAGGTGTCTGGGTAAGGTGTTCAGGACTATCCAGCGGAGGAACAGGAAGAACCGTAAAGTAACCCTTGTAGCGGCTGTCCGTGCTGGAAATGTCTATGCCGTCGCTGGTCTTAGCGTATACAATAACCTCGTATTTACCGCTCCGCAAACCTTCGCCCGAATTGGAAAGACGGACGCTTCTTGGTGCAACCCTAAGGCCCTTTGCCATCTGCTCATCAGTCGGGAACTTCATCACAACCTTGGGCTTCTTTAAGTCTGTGCGGATAACAACAATCTGGGCAGAAGCAGGAGGCTCTTCACTTGTCCAAGAGACATAAGGAGGATTGTATATTGCTTCAAATCCGTCTATCTTTGCCCCCTTTGCAGGAAGGGTTACGTTAACAGGATGCAGCTTTGCAAGAAGGAATGAACTCTTCATAAGCCTACCCGTCATCCTAGTCTTTACACCAGGAACCGCATTGGAAAGCGCCTGAATCTCTATAGTATAGTTCTGCTTGTCAACAAATCCCGGAGCAGAATACATGTTTACGTTAACACTAGTTCCGTATACAACATCCTTGTAGAGAGGAACATTGCCGCCCATTGGGAAAATCTCTATGCGGTAGTAGTCAGCACCTTCAACAGGCCGCCACTTTAGGTTATAGGGCCTTCCTTCGCGGACAACAGCCTTACCGTTATCAAGAGGATCAATCATCTCCGTAGCAGGAAGACTGTCCACGACAGAGAAAGACTTTGCCCTTGCTTCCAGTGTAGAAGATGAACTCTTGGAAACTATGCGCCAATAGTACTTGCCAAGAGGAAGATCCCTTACCCTGGTACTGCTTCCGCTAACTTCCGCAGAGTATACAATATTATTAAATGAAGAATCACGCGCAACCTGAATTTCCGTCGTAAAGGTCTGAGGCAAATTCTTCTTCCAAGAGAATGTAAGGTCAGGCAGAAGGTTCTGTGCAACCATATATCCTTCCGCTGGCTCTATAATATGCTGCTCAAGGCTTCCGTCCTGTGCGTAGAAAGACCGTGGCTTAGCCCTTTGCGAAACTTCACCGTCCTTGTCCTTAGCTTCTACCGTCCAGTACCATTTTCCGTCAGCAAGCTTTTCGTCCGTTGGAAGAACAAAGAAATTCTTTGTGGTCTCTATCTTCTTAACATCCGCCTCCATGTTAGGGTCGCGGGAAAGAATTACAGTGTAGCTCTTAGCCTCGGGATCTGCCTTCCAAGAAAAATTCAATCCCTTTTCACCGGAAGAATTTACCGTACTGTTTTCCGCCGGAACTGCAAGAACCGGAACTTCCATCCTGGACCTCTGTTCAACGGTAAAAAATCCTGTCTCACTGGTCTTTCCGTAGCCAAGGCGGTTAACTGCGTAGTATGGGGTTACCCTCCACCACCAGTTACCCTTCACCAAAGTGGAAATTATTGCAGATGTACCTTCAACAGAAGTTTCAATATAAGGATTGGTAAAAGAACTGTTGTCCGCAATTTCAAGCTTGTAGGAAGAAGCCAGTGCGCTTTCCGTCCAGATAAGCCTTACAGCAGGACTCTGTGTTCTGTATGAATATGCATAATTCCTAACCGGAACAAGTAGCTTTGGCGGCAAAGACTGAATAACCTGCAGCTTGCTCCAAGTAATCACTTTACCGGTCTTAGCGGTAGAAAGGTTCCAGTAGTAGGCACCGCTTTTAAGGGAAACATCCACAGAACCGGACAAACCTTCCCCCAGCTCCTTATTGGACGAAGTAAATACCCCGCGCGAAAAATTGCGGTCTGTTGCAACGGTAAGCTTTAAACCTTCCTGTAAGCCCTGCCCCGAAACCTTCCAGGTAAAAGGAATCTTAGCATCCCCTTCCTCAAAGTAAAGAATCTTGGAAGAAGGAGCCGGACTTGTAACAACAATCTGGGTCTTCCCTCCCCCCTCTTCAAGAGAAACGCCCTCCCCTTCCGTTACGGAAATACTCTCCCCGCCGGAAAGAACGCTTGCGTTACCGGAAAGCACCTGAATCTGGTTACCGCCAGTTGCAACGCTAGCCCCCGGGTCTACAGAAACAAGCATACCGTTAACCGTAAAGGACATACCCCTCTCTGCCCCGGAAGAGTCAACCGTAGCGCTACCTTCCCCAATGCTTGCCGTAGCAATACCGTCTTCCGTAACAAAAACCTGAGCCATGCTGTTTTCCGCAAGGTCAATGGTGTTTCCGTCGTTAAAGTGGATCGTTGCTTCGGAAAGGCTCTCCGTATGGATTGTGTCTCCGTTGTAAAGCGGGGAATTCTGCCTAAGCCTGTCCCAAATTACGCGGTCTGCAAACTTACGCTCGGCTGTCTTGTATTTAAAAGTTATCGTGGCAATAGGAGCCTCATTCACCTTTGTAAGCGAACGGAAAAAGCTCTTACAGAACATAAAAGCATTAATCGTTGCCCCAAAAAGGCAAAAAAGCACTGCCAAAATGAACAGTATGAGAAAAATGGAAGTATTCCTGTCCTTGTCTTTTTCTTTATTTTCTGACTTGGACTTTGTTTTCTTCTGCATTCAAATTAACCTTTGCAAAATCTGGAGTCGGAATTCCAAGCATTTCGCGAACTTCATCCAAAGTTGTTGGACCGTCCGGGCCTACTGCCTTAAGACAATCCGGGTCAGCCTTAAATTCAGGATTACCCCTGCGGAAAAAAGCCTCAACGTCAAAGGCGGGCATGTTCACCACACCGTAAAAATGCTGTATACCCTTACCCTTAACGTCAAAATCAACCGGAATACGCTCAACAACAATCTCGTAGGGGGCATAATCTTCCCTAATCGTAAAATTGTTGGACGGATTCTTTATGAATTCATCCTTGAGCATATTGTAGGTAGCTTCCGTAAACAGAATGTCCGTTCCGCAGGCCTTGTTGGAGCTTTCGGTACGGGATGCAAAGTTTACGGAGTCTCCGATTGCGGTGTATTCCATCTTCTCAGAACCGCCCATAATTCCGCAGGTAGCACGACCGGTGTTTATACCGCAACCAATACGAATATAAGGCTTAAAGGAAGCATGGGCATCATTCTCGTGCTGGGCAGTGTACTCCATAGCGTCCTTGTTGTACTTCATAAGGGCGTAGCGCATGGCAATAGTTCCCATAACAGCGTTAAGAGCATCCTGCTTTACATGTGCAAGATGGGACCTCTCCGCATCCAGGCGTACCGGGCTTCCTTCTGGCAGGTGCTCAAAGTCAAGGCTGTCCTCCCTCATAAGACCCCAAACCGCCATTATAGCGTCACCTTCAAACTTGTCTATGTTACCACCGCTAAGAGAAACACACTCAACCATGCGGGCCATGTAGTCATTCAAAAAGTTGATGATTTCCTTTGGAGAATTGTCCCCAAACCTCTTGTTAAAGCCGTCAGAAATAGAAGTAAAACCGCGGATGTCGCTAAAGAAGATTGTAATGTCCTTCAAATGCGGCTCAAAATCTATCTCCTTACGCGCTATAGCCTTAGCAACATTCTTATTCGTAAAGCGGGCAAACGTGTTCAAGAAGTCAAGCTCGTCCTTGGTACTCTGGTTAAGAACGCCAATCTCATCCATACGGGCGGAACTAAGCTTTTTAAGCTGCTTCTCTTCCAGGTCAAAGTTTCCGCTCTGAATCTTGTCCGCAACCAGGGTAAGCCTTCTTAGATGCATGGAAATTGCATAGCGCCCAAAAAAAAGGATTGCGATTATGGAAAGGAAGAAAACCACAAGCGTAAGATATATGTTGTTTCTCCTTGTAGTCTCAACACCCTCAAGAATATAGGCAAGCGGAACAGTCGTAAGAACAGAAATGTCGCCAATAGAAATCTTGCAGTAGGCACCGTAAAAATCCTTATGCGAAACCTCAAGATTTCCAAGCTTCTTTATAAGAAAATCGTGGTCAGAAATAAAAGTAAAGACTTTTTCCACAAAAGAACTAAAAGAAAAAAGCTCTTTCTCCCCGGCAAAATCAGCAATCAAAGAAGAAGTAACCAGTTCGCCAAGGGCTGGAGCCTCCGGGTCTTCAAAAGGAATCTGCCTGCTGTCGGTACCGTTTTTGTTCTGGGCACGCATAATGCGGACAAGTGGATAATCCCTCATGCTTTCACCGCGCAAAATCCTTTCGGTAAGCGGATGAACAAGAAGCTCGTCGGAATCATTTATAAGAAAGCTCGTGTTCGTAGAATTTGAACTAATTATCTCCAGAATAGAGTCCAAAGAAAAAGTGATTGCACATGTCTGGTCAAAACCGTTTTCCTTGTAGGGGAAAAATACCGTCATCATTGGAAGGGCAAAAAAAGGAGAAGAATTTGTTGCAATAGTCTCCCCTGCACAAGAACGACGCACAATGGGACTTGTAGTCTGCAAAAAGAGGTCCAAAACAGAAGGATCAGATTCATGGGTAATAAAAAACTGCTGGTTCAAAATGCTCTGGTTACGGCTGGCATCGTTTCCGTAGCCCATAATGTTCACCGCCGCAATATCCGGGTTACGCTCAAAAAAGAAAACTTCAGCCTGGGAAGCAAGAGCCTGGGAAGAATTTCCCGCCGCATTCCTAAGGTCAAGCAGCTGGAACACGTTGGAGCGCACGGTGGCAAGCTTATCCTCAACAGTCTTTGCAATACGGACGTTAGTGGAAAGGTTTGCATCCTCCGCAGTACGGCGAACATCCTTATCAATAAAATAGCTGTTAAGGTAGGTTACAAGGCCAAGAGAAACTAAAACTATAAGACCAATAATAAGGGCTAACTTTACGCCAATAGGAAAAAGAACCTTATGCCTGCATTCAGACTTTTTATTTTTCTTCATTTTGCCCATAAAAGTGCCCATTTTTAACCGTGTTCTCAAAAAAAAACACTCCTCCACCCCTCTTTATCGGCAAAACTTAACTTTATATTTATACTTCACTTATTAATGTAAAATAATCTGAATTTTTTGATTTTTCTGAATCTTCTGGAGCGCAATGATTGGTTTACCGCCTGCAACCTTTTCCCTACATCACAGAAAAAGAAGCGCCAAGGACGGCGCGTCGTTTGTTTTCAAG
>JAGACC010000325.1 GCA_017614295.1 Treponema sp. | reverse complement strand
CAGATATCGACTTTTTCGAAGAAGTAGCGCTTTCCGCCGAATTTTGCTTCCACATCTGCAAGGCTTTCCAGGTTTCCTGCATATGTAAGGCAGTCTACGTTTACAACTGTTCCGTCAAAGTTTGCATCGCTGAAGATGTTTCCCTTTGCAGAGCTCATTCCAAAAAGATAATGAATAAAGTTTGCACCGATAAAGCCGGCACCACCAGTAATAAGTATGTTATGTAATTTACGCATATATATAACCTCCAATATGGTAGACCTAAAAATTGCCTTCGCAATTTTTTTAACGGTCTGCTATTTAACAACGGCCGCCAGCGGCCTTACACACCAATCCACTTAGCATTTATATCAAAATATTTTCCGTTTGGGTCAAAGGCGGGATGTTTTCCGTCTTTTTCGCTGAGCAACGGAGTAAGTCCCGGGGCAACACTTGTCCAGTCAATGTTTATTACAGGGTCGTTCCACATAAGACCACCCTCATCGTGAGGATCATAGAAATCTGTACATTTATAACCAAAGATCGCACTTTCACTTAAAACATAAAAACCATGAGCGAAACCTTCAGGAATATAAAACTCGTTTTGTTTTTCGGCATCAAGAATAACACCATAATAGCAACCAAAAGTTGGAGAATCATAACGTAAGTCAATTTCCACATCATAAACCTTTCCATAAATGGCACGAACAAGTTTCCCTTGTGGATGATGCATTTGAAAATGTAAACCACGTAAAACTCCTTTCGAAGAAATACTTTGGTTTTCCTGCACAAATTTCATTTTAAGTCCGACTGAAAAAAAATCTCGTTCGTTATATAATTCAGTAAAAGAGCCTCGTGCATCGCCAAAAATTTTTGGTTGAATTTCATAAAGTCCTTTTATTACTCTTCCATCTTGTAATTTGCAAGACTTAAAATCAAAAGGCATTTTTCTAATTCCCCGCTATATACTCAAGATATCGACCATAATCCGTTTTATAACCTTTTCCAAGTTCAATTAATTCTTGCCTTTTAATCCAACCATTCTTATAAGCAATTTCTTCTATGCAAGAAACATAAAGGCCCTGTCGTTTCTGAATAGTAGCTATAAAGTTACTTGCTTCCAGAAGACCATCATATGTTCCTGTATCAAGCCATGCCATTCCTCTACCAAGTTTATTCACCTTGAGAAGTTTATGATTAAGATATTCGTTGTTTATCGAAGTTATTTCTATTTCGCCGCGAGGACTAGGTTTTAATTCTGCAGCAATCTTAACAACATCATTTGTATAAAAATACAATCCTGGAACTGCATAGTTTGATTTTGGATTTGATGGTTTTTCTTCAATATCAAGGGCATTTCCATCAGCATCAAACTCTACGACTCCATAAGCTGTAGCATCCTTTACATAATATCCAAAAATTACACACTTTTTCTCTTCTTCTACAGTTTTTCGAGCATTTTTCAGAATTGGAGTAAATCCTTGTCCGTAGAAAATATTATCTCCAAGAACAAGTGCAACATCATCGCTACCAATAAACTCGCGGCCAACAATGAAGGCATCTGCAAGTCCGCGTGGCTGCTCCTGAACTTTGTAACAGAATTTCATACCGAGCCACTGTCCGTCGCCAAAAAGTTCTTCAAAAACAGGAAGGTCACGCGGTGTAGAAATAATCAGAACTTCGCGGATTCCTGCAAGCATAAGAACGCTCAGGGGATAATAAATCATCGGTTTGTCATAAAGCGGCAAGATCTGTTTGCTTACGGCTTTAGTTATAGGGTAAAGGCGGGTTCCAGACCCCCCGGCAAGAATAATACCTTTCATAAATACCTCAAAACATTGTCCATCGCCCTTCGATAAGCTCAGGGACCCCACGACAATGACATATTTGATATTAAATTATAGCACAAAAACTTACTTTTCGCTATACTGATATTCTTCGGAGACATGGAGGCTATAGTATGGGTGGCATTTTTGGTGTCGCATCTAAGACAGACTGTTCTTTGGATTTATTTTTTGGCGTAGACTACCATTCGCATTTGGGAACAAGACGCGGAGGTCTTGCAGTATTTTCAGATGAAGGACGTTTTGAGCGTTCAATTCACAATATCCAGAACTCGCCGTTCCGTACCAAGTTTGAACACGACATTGAAGAAATGCACGGTCACCTGGGAATCGGCTGTATAAGTGACTACGAGCCGCAGCCTCTGCTTGTAAACTCACACCTTGGCAGCTGGGCAATTACAACTGTAGGAATCGTAACCAACAAGGACGAGCTTGTAAAAGAAGTTTTAGACAGCGGTTACACACACTTCCTTGAAATGTCCGGCGGCGAAATCAATCAGACAGAACTTATTGTTGCCCTTATCAATCACGAAAAAACAATTGTAGACGGAATTAAATACGTTCAGAGCAAAATCAAAGGCTCAATCACAATGCTTGTTCTTACGAAAGACTGCATTTACGGTGCCCGCGACCGCCTTGGACGTACACCACTGCAGATTGGTAAAAAAGACGGTGCCTACTGTCTTTCTTTTGAAAACTTTGCCTACGTAAATCTTGGATATACAGACTGTCACGAGCTTGGCCCTGCCGAAATTGTAAAGCTCACTGCCGACGGATACGAAATCCTCCAGCAGCCTGGCAAAGAAATGAAAATCTGTACCTTCCT
>JAGACC010000324.1 GCA_017614295.1 Treponema sp. | reverse complement strand
GGCGCAAGAAAAGCATTACCCTGTCACCCTTCTTAACTCCCTGCTGAACAAAAAAGTTGGCGGTCTTCTTTGAAATGTCGGAAATGTCCTTAAAAGAGAAGATTTTTTCTCCGCCCTCGTCATCGCACCAGACCATAGCCTGCTTATTAGGCTCTTCCTTTGCATAAACATCTATAACATCATAGGAAAAGTTAAAGTTTGCCGGTATTTTAAGCGAAAAATTCTTTTTTACTTCGTCGTAGTCTGCATCCAAATTGCAGTCCGTAAATCTATTCAACAGATTCATCTTGTCCTCCAAAGCCCCGTAAAACTTCGCAAAACATCTTCCAACTAAAAACGTGGGCCTATAAAATTCTCCCCATTATTGACATTTTTGTCCAAAATGTCAAGATAAAGATGGCGCGACAAGGAAATCAGTTGCTTTACATAAGAATAAATAAATAAATAAATAGCAGATATTTTTTCGGACGGTAAGCGCTTTGCTCTACCAAATTGTTTTCTGGCTAACTCGACTGCCCAGGCCTTTGCGCCACGGGCTTTCCGGGGTTTCGCCTATCGGCTCCATTGCCAAAGGCAACGCTGCGCGCCCCTCCAATCCCGCGTAGGATTATTTGGCCAGAAAAATCTGCAAACAACAGTTGCGTTGAAGAAAAACAGAAAATCTTACGCCCGATTGGAAGGGTTGCCGAAGGCAAGACCGCCGGTAGGCGGGCCGGAGCGGTAGCGTAGCCCTGCAAAGCGGGTGGCGCAGAGGCATGTTCGGTCGAATTAGCCAAGAAATATGGTCGTAGAACATGCAGGTCTTCGTCCGGAAAAGTACAAAAAAGTCCAAAATCACATATTTTTTTTGCTAAATTTACGTTTTCGGTTTACAATATAATATAGAAGAGAATTATTAAACAGAGGAGATTTTCATAAGATGAACGATGAAATCAAAGAGTTTATTTTGGGCGGAAATGCCTGCCTGGGTCTTGAATTTGGTTCTACCAGAATTAAGGCTGTTTTGATTGACGGACAGAAGAAACCGATTGCATCCGGGGCTTTTGACTGGGAAAATTCGCTGGACAATGGAATCTGGACCTATTCAATCGAGGAGATTCACAAGGGGCTTTCCACTTGCTATGCAAACCTAAAGAAAGACGTTAACGAGAAATACGGCGTAAAGCTTAAAAAACTAAAGGCTATGGGTATTAGCGCTATGATGCACGGCTACCTTGCCTTTGACAAGAACGACAACCTGCTTGTTCCTTTTAGGACTTGGCGCAATACTATTACGGGAGAGGCTTCCCAAAAGCTTTCTGATCTTTTTAACTACCCTATTCCTGAACGCTGGAGTATTTCCCACCTCTACCAGGCAATGCTTAAGAAAGAGGCACATGTTAAGGACGTGGCTTTCTTTACGACTCTTGCGGGTTATGTTCACTGGAAGCTTACCGGTCAGAAGGTTCTTGGTATTGGAGACGCTTCGGGTATGTTCCCGGTAGACATGCAGACTAAGAACTACAGCGCAAAGATGCTTTCTGCTTTTGACGATCTTATAAAGCCGTACGGTTTTAGCTACAAGCTGGAGGATATTCTTCCAAAGATTCTTGTTGCGGGAAATGCGGCTGGAACTTTGACTGCGGAAGGGGCTAAGCTTTTGGATAAGGACGGCGACCTTGAAGCTGGATTTACTTTTGCTCCACCGGAAGGGGATGCTGGTACCGGTATGGTTGCTACAAATTCCGTCCGCTCACGCACAGGAAACGTTTCTGCAGGAACTTCAGTCTTCGCAATGGTGGTTCTGGAAAAGGAGCTTTCTGCGGCTTACAACGGAAAGATTGACCTTGTTACAACTCCATCGGGAGAGCTTACCGCTATGGCTCACGCAAACAACTGTACCGGTGAATACGACAAGTGGATTAAGCTTTTTGGAGAGGCAATAAGCGCCTGCGGTTTTTCCGTGGACAAGGGTAAGCTTTACGACAGCCTTTTGGGAGCTGCTCTTAAGGGAGACAAGGACTGCGGCGGCTGTATTCCTTACAACTACATTTCCGGGGAATCCATGACGGGTCTTTCCGAAGGTCGTCCTCTTTTTGTGCGCACCCAGAAGAACAACTTTAATCTTGCAAACTTTATGAGGGCTCAGCTTTTTACATCTCTTGGCGCTCTGCGTACCGGAATGAACATCCTCTTTGACAAGGAGAACGTTAAGATAGACAGGCTTACGGGTCACGGCGGTTTCTTTAAGACTCAGGAAGCAGGTCTTACCGCAATGTCTTCTGCAATGCACACACCAATTTCCGTAATGGAGACTGCAGGTGAAGGTGGTCCTTGGGGTATGGCTCTTCTTGCCGCATACGCTGTTGACACGGAAGGTCTTTCTCTTGCAGACTGGCTGGACAAGAAGGTCTTTGCAAACAGTAAGTCAAAAACATTTGAAGCTTCCAAGGAAGACATAGAAGGCTTTAACAAGTTCTTTGAAAACTACACAAAGGGTCTTGCTATAGAAAAGTGCGCAACAGAGAGTATTGACTAGGCGGTGAAGTAAAATGGGTTCAATTTATCAGACATTAAAAGAAGAGGCTTTTGAGGCCAACATGCAGATTCCAAAGAGGGGTCTTGCAATTTACACTTGGGGTAACGTTTCCGCTTTTGACAAGGCAAAGGGTGTTTTTGCAATTAAGCCTTCCGGGGTTCCCTACGACACTATGACCGTAGAAGATATTGTTGTTGTGGACCTTGAACTTAACAAAGTGGAAGGTAAGCTTAACCCTTCTTCCGATACGCCGACACACGCAGAGCTTTACAAGAACTTTGCGGACATAGGGGGAGTTACGCACACTCATTCCCCTTACGCAACTTCTTGGGCACAGGCATGCAAGGGTATCCCGCTTTTGGGAACAACTCATGCGGACCACAGCGCAAATGCGGTTGTATGCACACCAATGATTCAAAAGGATGCGGTTGAAAGAGCCTACGAAAAAGAAACTGGTGTTTTAATTGTGGACACTTTCTTGCACCCGGAAAAAGTTGGGGCAACTTCTTACGACGGAAGTCCACTAAAGCCGCTTGTTCCTTCCGAAAACCCTATGGTTCTGGTAGCAGGCCACGGTCCTTTTACTTGGGGCAGCAATGCGGATAAGTCTGTTTACAATGCAGCTGTTCTTGAAGAGATTGCAAGGATGGCTTGGGTTACCATGACGGTAAATCCTGCATGGAAGCCTCTCCCCGATTACGTGGTGGACAAGCACTACCAGAGGAAGCACGGAAAGAACGCATACTACGGACAGGCAAAGTAGGTGGAAGGATGAAGAATCGCTTTAATCTGACGGCAGTGTTTTTTCTTTTTGCCTTTGCAACATGCATAATCTTTGCAACTCTTTTGGGCTGCAAAAAAAAGGGAGCTCCCATTAGCGAAAGCAAATCCGAGAAGAGCATTATCATGGGCTTTTCACAGATTGGTGCAGAAAGTGAATGGAGGACATGCAACACCCAAAGCATAATGCAGGCTGCAGAAAAGGCTGGCATTCAGGTAATATATTCCAATGCAGAGCAAAAGCAGGAAAATCAGATTAAGGCGATCCGTTCTTTTATAGTATACCAGGTTGACGTTATTGTCTTTTGCCCAATAGTGCAGGACGGCTGGGACAATGTTCTTTTGGAAGCAAAGGAAGCAAACATTCCGGTTATCATTGTAGACAGAAAGATTAAGACAAAGGACAATTCCCTCTACGCAGGCTACATAGGAACAGACAGCATTAAGGAAGGTCACAACGCAGGCCGCTTCCTGGTAAACAAATTCAAGGATTCAAAAGAAAGCGTAAACATCATGGAGCTTTACGGAACTGTAGGCTCATCTGTTTCCGAAGGGCGCAACAAGGGCTTCCACGAGATTATAGATTCAGACCCAAAGTTTTCCGTAGTATATACAGAGTCGGGTGACTTTTTGCGTTCACGGGGAAAAGAGATTGCAGAAAACATTTGTGCTTCCACTCCGGGAAAGAGCCTTGTGGTTAACGGAAAAAAAATCAATGCAATCTTCTCCCACAACGACCAGATGACCCTTGGCTTTTTGAGCGTACTTGATGAATACAATATTCAAAGCGGAAAAGACATTGTTATAATAACGATAGATGCAGAACAGGCCGCAATCGATGAACTTTTAAAGGGAAAAATCAACTGCGTAATTGAATGCAACCCAAAGATGGGCGACCAGGTTATTAGCTTTGTAAAGACCCTGGCAAGCAACAGGCCTATTCCGGCTGCAACCTATGTTCCGGAAACTGTTTTTGCAGAGGGCAACCTTCCCGAGCAGATTGAAAGCAGGGGCTACTGATTCATTAAAGGCAAAGACTTACAAAATGAAGCGCAGAAAAGAAAAAATAAAAAGCATACAAAAGACACTCTGGTTTTTCTACATACTAATCCTTACGCTCATGATAATTCCGGCGGTTTGTTCAATGGCTATTACCCAGCACCACACAAACCAGTACAACCAGATAATCAAAAACGCAAGCAGGGCTAACACAATAAACCAGATTATAAAGCAGGACATCTCAAGCGAAATATGGGAAATTGTAGCAGGCAAAAAATCCTTTTCCGAAGGGCGCCAGTACGAAATCCTTACGATTATAGAAAACGGCATTAGCGACATGCTCACGACAACAGACCTAAAGGACAACCGGCAAAAGCTTGAAGTTGCAAACAGGGCAGAAAAGACGCTAAAAAAATACATAGACCTTTTGGGTGACCAGATAAAAAGCAACACACCAGTTTCCGTTCAGGAAGAAACGCTGGAAGAAATAAGAGGCTGCTGCTCCCTTATGGACGACATCTTTGAAGACTTTATTGTTGCAGAGATAGAGACGCTTTCCAAGACCAACGACAGCATCCTCCATTCATCCATTCTTTTACTGATTATCCAGATTCTAATCGTAATATTCGTTGTCTTCTTGGCTTTCTTTTCCATGTCCACAATTTCCGAAAGCATACGAAACCCAATTCACAGCATGGAAGTTCTTTCTACAAAGATTGCAAGCGGAGACCTTGATTCCCGCATAGAAAGGCCCAACGTTAAAGAGCTGGACAACCTTTCCGACAACCTGAACAGCATGGCAGGAAAAATCAAGGGGCTTATAGAAGCAAACATCCGTGAGCAAAAGAATTTGCAGAAGGAAGAAATGAAGACTTTGCAGGCTCAGATTACACCCCACTTCCTCTACAACACATTCGACACAATAATCTGGCTTGCAGAATCAGGACACACTGAACAAGTTGTAGAAATTACCAAAGCATTCTCAAACTTTTTCCGCATATCGCTAAGCAAGGGCCACGACTGGATTCCAATTGAACAGGAATTTGAACATGTAAAGAGCTACCTTACGGTTCAGAAAATCCGCTACAGGGACATACTCAACTATTCAATAGACTTTGACGAAAGGCTTTCCGGCACCATGGTTCTAAAGCTAACACTTCAGCCTTTGGTGGAAAACGCAATCTACCACGGAATAAAGAACAAGCGCGGCAGGGGCAACCTAAAAGTTTCCGCACAAATAGAAGGCAGCGACATTGTTTTTTCTGTGGAAGACAACGGCAAGGGCTTTACGGAAGAACGTCTTGAACAGGTTAAGGCAGAGCTAAAAGCAGACAAGCAGCCCGACGACCTAAAAGTGGTTTATGGCCTTTACAATGTTAACAAAAGATTGAATCTGTATTACGATAAGGGCGTTAACCTAGAAATTAAAAGCGAGCTAGACAAGGGAACTGTTGTTTCCTTTAAGATTCCATGGAGTAAGTAGATGTACAGCGTTTTTATTGTTGATGATGAACCCATTGTCTTGGAAGGAATCCGCACCACCATAGACTGGGACAATTCAAATTTCTCTTTCGCGGGAGAGGCTTCGGACGGAGAGATT
>JAGACC010000323.1 GCA_017614295.1 Treponema sp. | reverse complement strand
TGACAGGTGAGTGCTGCGCGGCATGCCAAGGTTGCGTGCTGCTTTACGTCCATTTCTACCGGTGCTCCCCAGAATGCCATGATTGAGTCGCCAATGTACTTGTCTATTGTTCCCCTGTTCCCTGTTATTGTGTGGGCAAAGATAGAGAAGTAGTCGTAGAGGCGGTTTATGAGTTCCTCCGGTTTTGTCTTTTCGGAGATACCGGTAAAGTTTTCTATGTCGGAGAAGAGGAGGGTAAGAATCTGCTTCTTTCCACCTATTTCTGCGCTCTGGCTGTTCTTTACAAGCTGGGTTACAAGGTCTGAAGGAACGTATTTCTTAAAGTTTATAAGACCCTGCTTCATGCCCTGGAAGGAATCAACCATATTGTCTATTTCTTTTATGCCGGAATTGATGTTCACTTCGCCGTCGTCTATATCCAGTTCCTTGATGTCGTTCATTTCCGTAGAAAGAATCTTCATTGGCTTTGAAATGAGTGAAGACATAAGTATGGAGATGATTATTGCGACTATGATAACAACAAGGGAGATAATAAGAACCGTCCTGTTGTTCTTGTAGACAATACCCATTATGTCGTTGTCCGGAACAATCATTCCTACGTTAAAGGAAAGGTCCTGGTCCAGAGGCATAGAGTCTACCTTGCAGAAGTAGTTGCTTCCGTTCAGGTTGAATGAATATATGCCTTCCGTATTAACACGGCCTGCACTCTTCTTGAATGCTTCTGCTATGATTGGCTCTGCTTCGTCTGTTACCTTCTTCATGCTGTAGGAATTGCTTCCGTCTGCACCGGGGTATACGTTAAGCAGTACGTCCAGCGGGTCTTCTGCCTTTAGCGGTTTAGCTATTATCTGGTTGTCCTGGTCGTAGATGAAGAGCCTTGAATTTTCTGTTGTGGAGATGCCGCCAAGGTAAAGCGAAAGGTCGCGGATTCCAATGTCTATACAAGCAACACCTTCCAGTTCTCCGTCGTTACTGTAGATTGGAGCTGCGCAAGAGAAACCGGGCATGTTGTCTGTTGCAAAGATGTAAACGTTTGTCCAGACGGCTTTCTTTTGTGCTACGGCTTTCTTGTACCAGCCTCTTGTTCTAGGATCGTAGCCGGACTCCAAGCTTTCTTCTGTTGTGGGGAAGGATGCGTTGAATGCCTTGTTCTCGTGGACATATTTTGTTATTACGGAATCTTCCGTTCTTGTAATGTAGCGTCGGGTTAGCGTACCGTCTGGCATGCGTCTTCCCATTATGAGGTTACCCTTGGTGTCTCCAAAGTATACCATTGCAAATTCCTTGTGGGTCTGCAAAAGTTCCATAAAGTAGTCAAGGGCGGCTTCGTTGTTGTACTTAAAGTGGAACCTGTCTTCGTTCCAGTAGTGGAAGGAGATGTTGTGTATTGCCTGGTCTGCCGGTGTGTAGTAGGCCTGAATCTTTGTGTCTACGGACTTTAGGATTTCCGTTACAAGCTTTGTGGAAACTGAATATACAGAATCCTGTGTACCGTGGGAATTTATGCGGATGATTACAGTTGCGGTAAGGATTAAAAGAACCGTGTTTATAAGGACAAGTGCGTCGCGGATCTTTATCTTTATGCCGCCCGGCAAGGCTGTGGTAAGGTTTTCTTTTCTGGACACTGCTCTTGAAGACGGTGTTATTGCTGCTACCTTTGACTGGTAGGCTGGTGTTCCTGCAGAAGCAATCGCCTGTGCGCGGTTAACGTCATTTTCCAATGTTACGCTTGAATTGTCTTCAAAGTCAGGGCTGTCGTCCATAACCGCAGTTGTGGAAATTTCCGGAAGCTTTACTGCAGAGTATGCGGACTGGCTCTGAACCTTTACTGCCTGAATGTCTGCGCTAAAGTCTGGCAGTTCGGAAGCAGAATAATCACTTCCCTGTTCAAGAAGTATCTCGTCCCCTCTGTTTGCCGCAAGACGCATCTTTGTCTTTGCGTTGCGCTCTTCTTCTGTTTCCCTGCTTGCCACAATAGCCGTAGTTGCAATGTTTATGTAAACGATAAGAAGTGTACGCATTGGGTCTATAAGGGAATCAATAGCCATGAAAACAACAAGTATGGATTCCACCGGAAGACCAAGCGGGTCAAGGATAAGAGAAATCATCGGCAGGGTAAGAAGGCCCGAAGCTCCAGCCGTAGCAGTTCCAGCAAGAAGTGAACCAACCACGATAAGAAGCATTGCCGGAAGCGAAAGGGCTGCATCGTATATCTGGGAAACAAAACATGCCGCAAGTGCAAAGTACATTATGTTTCCAAAGCGCAGAATTGTTACGCCAAGCGGGAATACAAGATCAACCGTGTTTTCGTTAAGCCCAAGGTTCTTTAAAGCGGTTACTGATGAAGGAAGGGAAGCAAAGCTGTTTCTGGTTGCAAAACAGATTATGATTGGATCCATTACCTTCTTTAAAACAGTAAGCGGATTTTTTATACCGGACTTAATCCATATTATTATTGTACAAACAAGCATAGCGGCAAGACCGGCCGCATAGAAGACCACGATAAATTTTACCATGGCAAGGAGTATCTCTACACCAACTTGGGCAATCTGTTTACCCATCAAAAAGACAAGACCGATTGGCAAACCGTACATTGTCCAGTTGATAAGCTTTTGGAACGATTCCTTTAGCGAAACCACTCCGTTTATAAGCCTTAGCGATGAAGATTCACTCAAAAAGCCTATGGCAACTCCAAATATTATGCTAAAGAAAACAAGCTGCAGAATTGAACCGTTGCTAAAGGACTTAAAGATGTTGGATGGAACAATGTTTGCAAAGAAGTCTACCAAAGAAGACTTGCTGGTGCTTGTGTCGCTTGAAGGGTCGTAAAGGGCAATCTCGTCTTTTGAGTTGTCCGAAGAAGTCTTGATTATCTGGTCAAGAACAGCGGTGGTTGATTCGCCAAGGTCTTTTCCAGGACGGCTTAGCAGGCCCGCAAGAGTTCCAAAAACAGCCGTAGCCAAAAGCATAATCATAAAGGCAAGCAGAATCTTTGTTATGTGGGACCTTGCGTTTGTATCCTTCATAAGCATGGCTAGACTTGCCACGATGGAAGTTACAAGGATTGGGATAACCGTCATCTGGAAGAGGTTAAGGTAAACGTCTCCAATTACGCCCCAAGACAAAGCTATGTTCTTTTCGTAAAAGCCAAACAGAATGCCGAGTACTACAGCAATGAGTATAGTTATAGGATTTTTGAGGATTTTGCCAACCATATATGCCTCTTATTTATTTGCGTATTTTTCAAGAACTTGGTCTGCAGTCATTTTGGGCTGATTTTCCAAGAATATGTTTACCCAGTAAAGAAGGTGGGTGTTGCTGCTCTTGACTGCAATCGCTATTGGGTCTGTAAGGTCGCGGAAGTAAATGGGCTTAAAGAGAAGGGCGCTGTTTGGAATGGAAGCGAGAACCCTCTTAATTTCAAGCTCGTCGCGGTAAACAGAAAGAACCTCTCCGCGGGTAAGTGCATCTACGGCAGCGTTCCAGGAAGGATATTCTGTTGCGGTAGCCTTTGGAAAGTTTTCCTTAGCGTAATTTGCGTATGAAGACTTTGCAATAACACCGATTGTTCCAGTGTAATTGCGCACAAACTGGTTAACGGAATCCTCAGAAGCCACTTTTGCAAGCTGCAGGCGGTTAAATAGAATGCCCTGGCGGAAAGTCATGTAGGGTGTTGAAAACTTAACGAATTTTGAGCGGGTCAGTGTGCGGCTAAGTTTTGAAATTGCAAGGTCTGCCTTACCGGAAGAAATAAGCGGGATAAGGTCGTTAAAAGTGGGAGCGTCCCTTGTGATTACAAGCTTTACGCCAAGTTCCTCCGCCATTTTGTTGGCAAGGTCTATGTCGTAGCCGGAAAGCTTACCGGATTTGTCCATAAAATAAAAAGGCGGCTGATCCACCTCAGTAATCGCAACCCTTAGCTCCCCACGGCTGATAATCTCTTCTATGTCGCCAGAGAGAGTGGTGTAACCGTTAGCCGTAGCTGAATCTTGGGTCCATGCAGAAACGGCTGATGCAAGCATAAAAAAGAAAGCCACAAGAATCCGCGCAGTTGCTTTATGCGAAACATTCATAAATAACTCCTTAAAAAAGTGTCTAGTTTTTTAAATATGAAGTTGATAAACAAAAAGCGTGGGCTTGCCACATTTCTTTCCTTTGTAAGAATATCTTAACATGCAAATTTAAATTCGGCAAGAAAAATGCCTTGTTTTAAGTTTTTTTGAATTTT
>JAGACC010000322.1 GCA_017614295.1 Treponema sp. | reverse complement strand
TTTAAGAAGCTTAAGTGTGCTGAATTTTCCGCTGACCAAAAGAAGAAGACTCTTAGGGTGAGTTTTAAGGGACGCTCCGGTTCTGCGATGGAATTTACTCTGGAACTTGAGCGCGAGGCTTCCGGCTTAATAGAAGCTTTTGAAGATTATGCCTCACGCTATGCAAAGTCTTCTTCTACCAGTGAATCTTAGCTCCTGCGGCGGCACCGTGTCCCTTTACGTTTAGCAGAGGGTTGTGGGTGTACTTCCATGCTCCGTAGACTTCTATTCTTGGGGCAACCATTGCACCTATTTCCAGGTGGGATTCGTAGATAGAGTCTATGTGGTACTTGTCCTTTAGCATCTGGATTGATCCGCGCCATTCAACAAGTATTGGGTCTGCCGGGTAGGATTTTGCAATGAGTCCAAGTTCTGTTCCGCTGCAGTCTATTGCTCCGTACCATTTTGACCACTGTAAGAAGACGGAAAGGCTTAGCGGGTTTGCGTACCAGAGTGAAAGCTGGCCTCCAAGACGGACGTTTCCTGCGTACTTGCGGTCCGGGTCAAAGATGTCCATTGCTACTTCTGGCGGCGGAAGGGCTGAGGGGTGTTCTTCAAAGTCGTTGTTGTCTTCCCAGTCGCCTATTGGATAGTAGATTGTGTTTTCAAAGACAGGTCCTATGAATTTCCAAAGGATGCCTTCTAAGCGGCTTTCTACTCCCCATACCTTTTTTGGAAAGACGAATGCGTTTGATTCTATCTCGAATCTCCAGTCCTGCATTGCGCTGTTTTCCTTGTCTGAGCCGTAGAGGGAAAATCCTTCGAATGTGAGGTATCTTCCGTTTGCGTATGGATAGGCGTCGAATGATACCGTAAGGTTGTTTACGAGCCACAGCAGGCTAAAAAGTTCGCTTAATATGTCTCCGGATGTGTCTGATGAAGAGCTGAGCCTTTGAATTTGGGGCTGGTCTTGGTCTGTTGAAAGAGTTCCTGCGTTGAATGCAACTTCTGCGGATACTGCCGAACTTCCTGTTGCAAACAAAAATGCAAGGATAGCTGCTTTTATTCTTTTTTCCATATACAACCTCTCATTAGACATAGTATATACTATAAACAAAACTCTCCGCAACAAGTTACCGCTGCACTTTACCGGGGCTTTTTTGCATCTTGGCGGTGGGGCGGGCTGGGGCTTCTGCGATTTTATTTCTTTGCTACGATGACCATTGTCTTTGCGTTGTAGTCGTAGGGGGAAAGGTCAAAGCCTCCGTAGATTTCTGCGGAAGAAAATCCGTTTTGCAGGAGCAGATCCCTTAGCTGGGGTGCGGAATAAAGCCTTTGGACAAATTCGTGTTCCATGCGCTCTCCGTCTTTTCCGATAAGAATCCACTTGGAGCGCAATCCTTCCCATGCTCCTTCCACGCTGAATTTTGTTAGCACGGTTTTTCCTGCACGCTCAAACCATTCGCCTTCTGTGAACCACCTGACTGCGGTTTCCCGGCTTATGCACTCAAGGATGAATGTTCCGCCGTCTTTTAGGGTGTAGCCTATGTTTCTTGCTATGCGAAGGTCTTCTTCTATGCTGTCGCAGTAACCAAATGAATTGTATATGTTTACCGCTGCATCGAATTTCTTTTCCGGTGGAACAGAAAATGTCCTCATGTCTGCATTTATGAGTTCCAGTGAAACTCCTTCCGCATCGGCTGTTTCTTTTGCGGTCTCTAGGAATGGTTCTGTAATGTCCACGCCTGTAACGTTCATTCCGCAAAGTGCAAGCTCTACGCTTATCCTTCCAAGCGCACAGCATGCGTCTAGAACTCTGGAGCCTTTTTCCAGGGCGGCAATTCTACAGCAGCTTTCCGCAATTCCGTGTGCTTCTGCCCAGTGAACTTCGTCAAACATGATCGGTGCGTAGTTTAGCCAAAAGCTTTCGTTTTCAAACCATTGTTTCTTTTTCATAGTATGCTTCTATTATGAATCTTTTGTCCGCTGTCCGCAAGAGCTTTTTTTTAAGAAATGGAAATCTGTTTTGGGATTGGGGTGGCTTGTTTGAGGTGGCTGTCTAGGTATGGGTTTTTCTAAGCAGATTATCGGGTCTAGCCCGATAATGACATGGGAGTTGCATAGGCAGGTTCTTTAGCGTGAGAAAGAAACTGTAAAACGGATTATCGGGTCTAGCCTAATATGTTACTTGCCAATCCATATCGCGCCATGGAGGGCGGCTTAGCAACATGCAGAATTGAGAAGCGATTCTGCAATCCCAAAAAAATCTACGGATGGATTTTTTTTGGTCAAGAAACCTACGCGGGATTGGAGGGGCGCAAGTTGCCGTTAGGCAATGGAGGCGGGAGCCGGAACCCCGGAAAGCCCGTGACGCAAAGCGGTATTCAGCCGAGTTAGCCAAAAGATTTATGGTAGAGCAAGAAGGACTTCGTCCTATGAGACTTCGTCCAGATAAAATTCACTATGCAGAATTAATTAATTGTTAACTGGATTTTTTTTTGTTTTTATGGTAAGTTTTTGGAACTTTATAAAAGTGCCCTGCGTTTTTTGATGCGCGGAGGTGCGAGGAGTTTATTGTGAAAAAATTATTTGCAGCTATTTCTTTGATGATGGTCTTTGCCCTGCTTTTTGCTTCTTGCGGAAATTCAAAGGTGAACAAGGCCTATAAGGATGCGGTTGTATGGAGCAAGGCTTCCGAGAAAGATCCGGGTAGCGACGAGGCAAACGAATTGTTCAAGAAGTATATTGCTTCCCTTGCAGAGCTTAACAAGGAAGAGCGCGGCCAGCTGGTGGAAAAACTGAAGAAGGCTAAGCTTGACACATGCGCAACTATTGCAAAGCTGGACGTTCAGAAGGCAAAGAAGATAATTGATTCATTGGAAGATGCGACAACTAACGGCGTGAACAAATTCCTTGATGTTGTAGAAAGCGGCATAGATGCTTTGGACACAGATGCTTTGGAAAATGTTCTTGATCAGTTTGGAAATTCTGCAGAGTCTGCCGTTGATGATTTTGCTGCTTCCACAGAGTCTGCTCTTGAAGGAATAGACATGGACGAATTGGACAGTGAAATCTCCAGCGCACTTGAAGGAGTGTTCAGCGGATTGGATTCACTTGGTTCAACGGGGTCTGACGGCGAGTAAAAACTTTTGCGGACACTTGTTTTTTTTGTAAGCACCTGTTTACAGAAAGCTCTTGTTTGCATAAGAACATGCTTTTTGGAAAGGTCTGCATCAAGCACGATGTAAGCCTTTCGTAAAGCAAAAAGATTTGGCACTTCCTAAAGCGGGGGTGCCATTTTTTTTTGCATTTTTTTTTGCCATTTTTTTTTCGCCAGTTTTTTACCGTTAGCAGTTCCGGTACGGTAATTCCGGCCGTGCAACACCGATAAGACAAATCCGGATAAACAAATCCGGTCAGACAGCCAATCAGACAACACCGATAAGCTGCGCAAGATAAATGAAAGCCGGTGCCCCCAAAACGCAAAGCGCAGATGTGAGTGCAACAATAAGCCCCGCGTAGTGCGAATCCTTCTTGAACACAACCGCAAGCGACGTTATGCTCATTCCCACTGGACAAAGCGCCGCAATGTATGCCGTTACGGTCATAAGGTGAACCTCCTCCAAACTTGGAAGCAGGATAGGCAAAAGCTTAGCCGCAGCAACAATAACCCCCAGCGCCGCAAGAGGACAAAGAACAAGCCTTACCGCAACAGTCCAGCCAGCCCTAAGCGCGAGAGACTTTTTCCCTTCACCCTTCTTAAAGTCCGCAAAAATCATCCCCAAAAGAATCATGCTCAAAGCCGTATTCATCTGACCAATGTAGCCGATTGGTTTTGAAAGAAGATCTGGCAGCGTACCCGGAATGCAAAAGAGAATAAAGCCTGCAACAACTGCAATAACGTTTGGGTTAAAAATTATTTTCTTTATGTTGAATTTGCATCCAAGGGCAAGCGGTGCAAAAATCCAAAGCAGAATGTTAAAGTTTATAAGGTAGCCCATCAGGTAAAAAACGCCTTCCTTACCAAGCACACCGTTAATAAGCGGAATACCAATAAAGCCGCTGTTCGTAAAAATAACGCCAACCCGGTCAATACCGTCAAGCTCCTTACCCTCTGGAGTACGGCTCCGGATAAAGATGCATGCTGTAACCATCATTGCAATGTGAACGGCAAAGCAGAGACCTATCATCACTGCAAGACCCTTTATCTTCTGCGGGTTGTAGGGAATGTCAAAAGAGGAAAGAAGCATGCAGGGGTTAACAAGATAAAGCATGGTCTTGCTTACAAAAGAAATTTCCTGGTTTGCAAATTTAAATTTCTTTGAAAAAATAAAGGCAACTATAACCACAATCATCATGTAGCAGAGCTGCTTAAAAACAAGAATAGCCATGCGTGCAGTATATATTTTTTTGGGGAGAATTAAAAGGGTTTTTCCTACGGTATTTTTTTTGACGGTGCCCTTTAGGACGAAGTCCTGCTTGTTCTACCATCTATTTCTTGGCTAACTCGACTGTTTATGCCTCTGCGTCACCGCCGTTCCAGCCTTCCCTAACGGTCATTGCCGCTTCGCGTCAACTACGGGCTTCTATGGCGGCGTAGGTTTAATTGGGCTTCGCTTGTAGCTAGAAAAATTGCGGTAAAAAGATATAAATTTTCTGGACAGCGGAAAAAGTTGGGTTATATTCTATGGTATGAATTACAGAGCTTTTCTGTAGAGGAGAAAAATATGAAGATGATGAAACTTGCAGTTCTCGCAACAGTTGCAGCCTCAATGTTTCTTGCAGGATGCGCCACAACAACCAAGTCTGCCGGAAAGACCGCTGCAAAAACTGCGGCAACAACAGCCGTAAGCAAAGCCGCATCTGGTAAGGGTGCAGAAAGCAGTCAGGCAAAATCCACCGAATTCAACATTGTATACGGTGACTATGCAACAATGCAGGTGGTGGCAAAAAAGCTTCAGAGCATGGGCTATAAGGAAGGCCAGGAAATCACAATCGACGGCGAACTTTCCATCGGATTCAGCTCCGCTTCCATCGGCGAAAGAAAGGGCGGCATGTACACCGGAACAACACTCGCAGTTACCGGCTGGACCTTGGACGACTTCCCTGAAGACGAATCCCGCGTAAAAGTTACCGCAAAAGTCGTAACAGACAAAGAAAACTTCTTCCAGTACCTTAAGGCAAGCCCCAGCGCTGTAAAGGTCGTAAAATAAACTTTCATCCGAATTGGAAATCCAATGACCGTCAGTCTGAATTGCTTGGACTGGCGGTTTTGTTTTTTTTCCTGAGCCAACTTTGCATCTTAGCAGGGTTCTTCTACTATTGTGCCTTCATCCGGAAGTTCCCCGGTAAGAGCTCTCCTTGCGGCTTCAAGAACATCCTTGCAGTCATCAGAAATATCCCTGGCTGTCTTCTTTAGCTTGTCCTTTACGTTCTTTAGTTCCGGCTTTGTTTCCGCATAATCAGAAAGAATTTTACCTGCCACCGCAATCATTGTTGCCGCAGCGCATGTTCCAAAGCATCTCTTTACCATATTGTCTCCTTGGAGCGCTTTGCCCCTTTGGTTACATTATAGGATGCGGGGTATGACAGGTAGTGTCGTGGGGTAAGTTTTT
>JAGACC010000321.1 GCA_017614295.1 Treponema sp. | reverse complement strand
TCCCCTTTGCGTAAGGTAGATCTGGTAGAGCTGTGCAAAGTACATGAGTCCCCTCAATGGCATATTTGGGTTTCGAGTACTCTGCTGCTCGTAAAGGTTCATCTGGGAATCCACCAGAAAAGAAATATCGTTCCGCATGGTTATGTAGATGACGTTTTCTATCGTGTTAACTTCTAGTGCGTCGGGGTCTGTATATGAAGTTCCGTTAAGCGCGTTGTAGAGCTCAAGCCGCCACCTCTTGCTTTCTTCTGTATCGCGCCCGAATATTGCCTTAAAGAGCCTGTCCTTGTACTGTCTGTTGGGTAATGAAGGTGTGTCCAAATTCTTCCTCCATATATTATATCATCGCTAGAAGTTAGAATTTGACAGGAATGCTACAAAAAAATTGCGGAAAAAGCGCCACACACAAGAAATATCTGGCAGCAAATGCATGTCTGTAAAAAGAGCAAGTGCCGCCAGAAAAAAATTATGAAAGCTTAAGAAAAGCCTTGTAAGCGTTTGCCGCTTGAACAATATCTTCTTTTGCCGTAATTTCCCAAGGAGCGTGCATGCTAAGAACGGAAACTCCCGCATCCAGTACGTACATGCCGTATTTTGCCGCAAGGTAGGCTATTGTTCCGCCGCCACCCTGATCCACTTTGCCAAGTTCCGCCATCTGGTACTTGACGTTTGCGTTATCCAGGGCATTCCTAAGCATAGCAATAAATTCCGGGGAAGCATCGCTTGCATCGTACTTGCCTCTTGAACCAGTGTACTTGTTGAATACGATTCCTCCGTTAAGGAAAGAAGCGTTTGCCTTGTCGTACAAGTCTCCGTGCTGGGGGTCATAAGCCGCATTAACGTCGCTGGAAAGCATGTAGCTATTGTTAAGGCACCTTCTTAGAGTAAGCTCACTGTAGTCACCAGTGCGGGCAATTACTTCAGCCACTGCATTTTCAAAGAAGTGCGAAGCCATGCCTGTTGCGCCAACAGAACCAATTTCTTCCTTGTCCACGCAAAGGCAGCAGTTTGTGCGTTTTTCCGCTTTGCTGTTAAAAAGAGCGTATGCAGAAGTGTAGGCACAAGAGCGGTCATCCTGTCCGTAAGCAAGAATCAATGAGCGGTCAAGGCCAAGGTCGCGTGGAAGACCTGCCGGTACAACCTCAAGTTCTGCAGAGCCAAAGTCTTTTTCTTCTATATTATATGCGTCCTTTAAAAGCTTTAGCACAGCCTTTTTAGCCTTGTCTTTTTCCGGCTTGTCAGACTTGTCGGATTTGTCCGCTTTTTCTGCTTTGTCATTCTTTGCCAAGGATTCGCTCGGGTCAAGGGGAATCTCGCTGCCAAGAATAAGGTCAAGCGTTTCTCCGGGAATAAAGTCTGCAACGGTTTCCTTCATCTGCTTTTGCGCAAGGTGGGGAAGAATGTCGGAAATTACAAAGACCGGGTCTTCTGCCTTTTCGCCTATGCAAACATTTACTGTAGAGCCATCCTTTTTGCAGACAACGCCGTGAATTGCAAGCGGAAGGGTAAGCCACTGGTACTTCTTGATTCCACCGTAGTAGTGGGTGTTAAGGTAAACGATAAAGTCGCTTTCGTAAACCGGGTTCTGCTTTACGTCCAGACGGGGAGAGTCAATGTGGGCGCCAAGAATGTTCATGCCCTTTTCCAAACCTTCTGAACCTAAGTCAAAAAGTGCAATTGCCTTTCCAAACTTGGTAATATAAACCTTGTCTCCAGCCTTTATCTTTTCAAGTGAATCTATATTCTTGTAGCCGTTTTTCTCTGCTTCTTTTACAAGAAAATCAACGCATTCGCGCTCGGTCTTTCCCTTTGCCAAAAAATCCTTGTAGCCGCAGATCAAATCTTCATCTTGTGACATGTTTTTTTTTCCTTAATCAATATTTTATTTTTGCTTGGGTAAAATTTTAGGGAAGGGGCATTTGTTACCCCTTGTCCCTTTTTTTACTGGCAGACGCTAAGCTTTCAGCATCCACCAAGTAATGTTTGCAGCCTACATTTCCTGGTGCTCAAGACGCCAGTTGATTGTACGCTTTAGGTAGTGAATGTATGCCGGATCCTTACACATGTTCTTTCCTTCAACATCAGAAAGCTTTGCCACAGGACCGTTATTGCATTCCGTAACCTTCATTACAATGTTAAGCGGAGTCTTTTCCGTATCGTTGGCAAGAAAAGTTCCAATTCCAAAAGCAACCCTAGCCTTATCCTTAAACGCCTTGTAGAGGTTTGAAGCACGCTCAAAGTCAAGGTTGTCGCTAAAGAGAAGGGTCTTTGTCTTTGGATCTATGCCAAGTGACTTGTAGTGTGCAATCATCTTTTCCGCCCAAACATAAGGGTCTCCTGAATCGTGGCGCACCCCGCTAAAAAGAGTTGCGTATGTCTTTCTAAAGTCGCGGAGGAATACGTCTGTACCAACAGTGTCGGTAAGAGCAATACCGTTAAGAACACCGTATTCGTTCACCCAAGCTTCCAGCATGTACCAGTTTGAATAAGCGGGATTATGCTTTCGGTTACCCTGACCAACGCACTGAACAAATTCGTGTGCCATTGTTCCAACAGGAGAAACTCCCAGCTTCTTTGCAAGGTAGACGTTGCTTGTTCCAACAAAATTTGAATCCTTAAAGCCCTGTGACTTCTGAGCCTCTATAATCTTCTTGATTACATACTCCTGAGCCTCTGCACTAAGACGGCGTCTCATACCAAACTCAGAGAATGCTCCAAGAGTAAAAGTTCCGTCAACAAGAGCCTGAACCTTCTTGTCTGCACGCTCAACAAAGCTTTCGTAAAGAGACTTGTAGTCCGCAGAATTCCTAAAGTAAACCTCGTTTACTATGGCAAGGGTCGGAATCTCGTAAAAAGAAGTGTTAACCCAAGTTCCGGTTGTCTCAATGGAAAGCCCGCATCCGTCTGGAATTTCCTTTATGGAAAAATCCTCAAACCTAGGGTGCCAAAGACGCAAAAAGTCAACGTAGTCGCGCTTTATCCATTCAATACTGCTCAAATACTCAAGCTCGTCTTCCGTAAAAGAAAGAGAACAATATGCCTTAACCTGCTCACGGATTTCCTCTACCATTGAGTGGGTAAATTTTACGCCTTCATTGCGGCACTTAAAATTCCAAGTTGTAACGTAGCTGGGGAACTTGTGGTAAATTGCCTGACCCATGCTAAATTTGTACATGTCCGTTTCCAACAAACTGCTGATAATTTTTTCCATTAAAAGACCTCCGTCCCTTTTTATGCAGTATACCAAATTTGAAAAATATAAAAAAGGGAATAATCATTCTTTTCTTTCTTTTCTGGAGCGCATGCCTTGGTCCTACTGTGCCCGTCCCTCCGGTCCGGGCAGACTCCTTGGCATTTCTCATAAAGCGCAAACAAGTAGCGCCAAGGATGGCGCGTCATTTGTTGGCAAAACATCTGGCAAGTTTTCCTGCGGAAAACTTGCGGGGAAAAATGCCAAGGAGGGCATTTTTCCCCGCTTTCCAGGGTTCCGGCTTCCGCCTCCATTGCCTAACGGCAACCGCTACGCGGCCCTTCCAATCGGGGCTAGGCTTGGTTTGCAAAAGGGATATGCAAAGAGTCAGCTGGGAATACAAGTAATTTTATTTTACGTAAACTGTTATTGCATGTGAATTCTGGTTTTCATAATTTGATTGGTCAACTTTTGCAGTCGAGCTTCCCTGGTATTGCACGGTACCCCAGCTATCGTCCGGAAGTATTATATCTTTTATGACTGTAACATTGAATGTGTAGGTAAGACCTGGTTCCAGAAATGTCTCTTTTTTCTGATTCCAGTAATAGTTTGCAATTCCGTTTAATTGCGAACAAATCATAGTACCTTGGCTTTTGTCAGTACAAGGAGTTTCGCTGCCTGTATATGTAAAATTAACACCGTTTCCGGTTACAGAACAAGAGTAGTTAAGCATTTGTCCGCTTTCAAAAGCTTCGCCATCTTGTGGTATGATATAGATGATTTGATATGTGCCAGTGTCATTAAAAGCACCCAGTGTAATAGAAGCCGATTTTGTCTCCCCGGCAGAAAGTTCCACCTCTGTCTTTCCGTAATACGTTACGCAGTCATAAGTAAAATAAATTGTGTTTGTTGAGGCTCCGTTATTTCCGCTTGCCGTTTTATAGGCAAGAACCGAAACCATGTAGGTATCTGGGAAAAGCTTGTCTATAGTAACTGTAGAACCGGGTGTTACTCCGCTTATCTGTTGCACCATTTCTCTGTCTGAGTTGCGCACTCGGATTTCGTATGCCTTTATATCTGATGAATAGGAGCTAGGGATGCTTCCTTCTGAGGTAATTGCGCGTGCAGAAGAAGCTCCTGGCAGTGCAAGGGTAAGAGATCCGGTGTCGCCGTTTTGTGCCGTGCAAGAAATGAATGATGAAGAAAAAAGTGCGGATGCAATAATAAGTTTGACTATAAGTATAACGGGGGGAACTCTCATGATAAAATCCTCCGAAATAAAATTACTTTAGCTTAATTATAACGCAGTAACTGGAATTGTCAAGGGCCTTTGCTTTTTTTGCGTATGCCAGAGGCATGAGGCCGGATTGGAAGGGACCGCGAAGCGGGTTGCCTATGGCAATGGAGCCGGAGGCGGAACCCTGGAAAGCCGTTCTACAAAGGATGCTTGGTTTCTTAAGAGGCGAATGTATTTTAGAAGAACTGCCGTCCAGAGAAAAGAAAGAATAAAAAAATACCTATTAACTATTCGCGGATTATGTTGTATAATATACCGTTATGCCAAATCAGGATATGCCTTTAATTGTTCAGTCAGACCGCACTTTGCTGCTGGACGTTCATTCGCCGCTTGCGGAGGAATGCCGTAATGCCCTCATTCCCTTCGCGGAACTTTTGCGTTCACCAGAGCATCTGCACACCTACGCGCTTACACCCCTTTCTTTGTGGAATGCAGCGAGTGCAGGCTTTACAAGTCAGGACGCAATTGATGTACTCAAGAAATTCTCCCGCTACGATGTTCCCCAGAATGTGCTGGTGTGGATTTCGGAAACGGCAAACCGCTTTGGCAAACTAAGGCTTGTTCCCTGTTCTATCTGCAAAGATGACGGAAAGGAAAAGGAAGAATATCTTTATCTGGTTTCTTCTTCCCCCTACGTATTTAAAGAGATAAGCGCAAACCCCACGGTTCAAAAGCTGATGATTCCCTGCAGATACGAAGAGCCGGATGGCCAATCTTCAAAGGGCGTTGTTGTTAGCGAAGAAGAAAAAAAATACTGCTTTATCCTTAACCTCACCGACCGCGGAACCGTAAAGCAGCAGCTTTTAAAGTTGGGCTGGCCGGTAAAAGACGATGTTCCTTTGCAGGACGGTGCGCCTCTGGAAATTAGCCTTAGGGAAAAAACTCTTTCCGGAAAGCCTTTCAATATTCGCGAATACCAGAAAAAATCTGCCCAAGCACTTATTGGCGACAGGGGACCGGGTACTGGCTTTGGTACGATTGTGCTCCCATGCGGTGCCGGTAAGACGATAGTGGGCATGCTGATTATGTCCATGCTAAAGACAAACACCCTTATCGTTACCACAAACATAAGCGCAGTTCACCAGTGGATAGACGAACTTGTGGACAAGACAAACCTTGAGCGCAACCAGATTGCGGAATACACCGGAGAAAACAAGACGATTCTTCCGGTAACGGTTGCCACCTACCAGATTCTTACATGGAGACCCAACAAGACAGGTCCCTATCCCCACTTTTCACTTTTTAGGCAGAACAACTGGGGGCTTATAATCTACGACGAAGTTCACACGCTTCCTGCTCCGGTATTCAGGGTGGCGGCAGAGATTCAGGCTGTTAGGCGTGTGGGTTTAACTGCAACTCTTGTCCGCGAAGACGGCTGCGAAGGATATGTCTTTTCCCTTGTGGGTCCAAAAAGATACGATGTTCCCTGGAAAGAGTTGGAAAGATCCGGTTGGATAGCAAGCGCAGAATGTGTTGAGGTTCGCCTTGGCCTTCCCCAGGAAAAGGAAATTGAATATGCGGTTTCGCAGCAGAGGGCAAAGCATAAGATAGCAAGCGAAAATCCTGTTAAGGACAAAATCGTATTGGAGCTTGTAAAAAAATTCCCCCAGGACAAGATTCTTGTTATTGGACAGTACCTTGACCAGCTGCACAATCTTGCAAAGCTTTTGAACGCACCGATTATTACCGGTAAGACTCCCAACTCCGAGCGGGACAAAATCTATGCGGACTTTAGGAGCGGAAACATTCAGGTGCTGGTTGTTAGCAAGGTTGCAAATTTTGCAATAGACCTTCCGGACGCAAGCATGGCAATTCAGGTTAGCGGAACATTTGGCTCCAGGCAGGAAGAGGCTCAGCGTCTTGGAAGAATCCTCCGTCCAAAGGAACGCACATCCCGCTTTTTTACCCTTATTACCCGCAATACGGTGGAAGAAGATTTTGGCAGCAACAGGCAGAAATTCCTTGCAGAACAGGGCTATTCGTACAGAATCCTAAGATACAACGACGAGTCAAGCCTGGACGAGCTGGATTCACCCCAGTCCCTTTGCATTGACGGTTTTGGAGCGGAATGATGAATATAAGTCCAAGAGCACAGAGCATAATTGACTGGCGCGAAAGCATGGCCACCATGAACGAAGTTATGTTCTTTGACATAATGCGCATGTACCTTGGAGAAATAAAAACTCCCTACAACAAGCAAAAGCTTATCGAGGAGCTTTCTTCTTTTTTGCGCAAGAAGGAAAACCGTGACACTTTGGTAAGCCTTTTGGGAACCGGAGACTTAAAAATCCTTACCGTTGTAAAGAACATCCGCAACTGTACCGCAAAAAAAATACTTTCTTTTATAGAAGGAAAAGTTCAGAATTCAAAATTCCTGAATGACTTGAACGAGCACATAATAAACCTTCAGGAACGCCTTATTCTTTTTAACTTTACGGACAAGGATTCCGGAAGCACAGAACTCCGCATAAACCCCATGCTGGACGATGAACTCCTTCCCCTTTTGCAGACGGATATTCTCTTTGAGCAGCCAACGGATTCAGCCACGGATTCATCTGTAAACTCTGCACAAGCCGCAGATACATCCACGGACTTGCCACAAGAAATGCAGACCGGACAAAGTTTGCAGTCATCGTGCAGCCTTAGCCCCCAGTTTTTGGCAAGCTTCTGTTCCTTTGCAATCTCCCATCCGGACCTTTGCAAAAACGACGGTTCCCTAAAAAAGCACAGCCTTACAGAAATGCAGGAAGTCTTTAGGGGACTCGGAAAATCATGCCTGGAAAAACTTACAGCCGCCTTTACAAACCTTTCCATTTTTTGCGCCATGGAAAAGGGGAGCAGCGTAGACTTGGACCGTCTGGAAAACTTTGCCACAATGGAAGAAAAGTCCCAGTACGTGTATTTAGCCACTGCATCTGTTGCCCACTTCCCAAGAAAAACCATGCAGATGAACGCACAGATTTTTTTCTGCACGCTGTATGCAATTCCCAATTCCGGTTGCACACTGGTTCAGCTTACCCAGCTCTTTCTTTTGGAAAAGGAAAAAGTTGCAGGAGAAACGGCAAGCCGCTTTGGCAGAATACTTTCATCCGCTTCCGCATCTTCTTCGGCAGGAGACGAAACTTCTTTGCTTGCGGAACTCACGGACGGAAGTCTTGTAAAAGCACTTGTAGATGCGGCCCTGGAATTTTCCCTTCTTAGCGTATGCGGAAAAGACTTGGAAGGAAACACATTGTACAAAAGAAGCAGCTTCTTTGACGAAGAAAAAAACACGGCATCTTCAAACGCAAAAGTTCTAAGCATAGACTCTGCATTTTCCGTTACTCTTCTTCCGGGGCTTAGCCTTTATGAGCTTTTACCCTTCGTTCATTTTATGCAGATAAAGCACTATGACACCGCCGCCGTTTTTGAAATAAACCGCAGCTGTGCAATCCGCGCTTTTGACTCTGGCTTTACCCCGGAAAAAATTTCTTTGCTTTTGGAAAAATATTCATCCTACAAAATTCAGCAGAACATCCGCATTTCTTTGGAAGAATGGTTCAGTTCATACAAATCTGCTTCGCTTTACAAAGGCTATGTCTTAAAAGTAAAAGAAGAAAATGCCCAGTTCATAAAAAACAATCCGGTGCTTTCGCCATACATAACAGAAGAACTTTCCGCCGGAGTTTTTTTCCTTGCTTTTACAGACGACGTTAAAGCTCAGGCTATTATTGCAAAGAGCGGCCTGGATTTTATTGGCAATATGAAACTTGCTCCAAGCCAGAACCGTACGCTTGCATTTTTGCCGCTTGATGAACCGGAGAAAAAAATTGAATCCAAAGAAAAAAAAGAAATTGTTCACAAGGTAGACAGGGAAAAACAAAAGGAAATATTGGATGCGCTAAAGTCCGAACTGGAAGAAATGAATCTGCCCCAGGACCAGAAGGAAGGCCTCTTAGATAGAATAAACAGAAAGATTGTGCTTAACAAATCCCAGCTTGTTGGAGAAAGCGTCCGCTTCGAAAAAGT
This sequence comes from Treponema sp., assembly GCA_017614295.1. GTDB lineage: Bacteria > Spirochaetota > Spirochaetia > Treponematales > Treponemataceae > Treponema_D. Next base: position 839 of record JAGACC010000321.1, on the reverse strand, counting down.
GGAAGCCGGTGGAATGGACTACACGGGAAAAATCCATGTAATAGAAAGCGCCATTCAAAACGGTGGAATTTTGGAAGTTGAACTTGACGGAGGTCAGTCTGTTGCAGGAAGGCCACTTGACCTTAACAAAAAAACTCACGGTGCACAGTTGCTTCTGGAAATTTCTTCAAGCGGAGAAAATATTTGCATTCCGGTAAGTTCTGCGGTTCGCATAAAAAAGACCCGCCGTCTGTTGAATTTGGACTAGAATTGTTCTATAGTTTTTTTATGACACCAATTGAAATTTTATTAATCGCGCTGACGGTTTTGCTGATGTTTATAGGAATCGTCGGATGCATAATACCCGGCCTCATGGGAACGCCTCTTTGCTGGGGAGCTTTGCTTGCTTCTTACTTTGTCAGCACTTGCAGCCTTACCCTTGTAACACTCATCGTCTGCGCAGTCATCACCATAATTGCGGAATTGGTTAACACCTTTGTGCCCGCTTTTTTTACCGTCAAGGCCGGCGGTTCCAAGGCGGGAACTGTGGGTGCCATAGTCGGAACCTTCGTGGGCATTTCTTTTGGCGGCTTTATAGGAATCATTGTCGGGCCTTTTTTGGGCGCATTTGTGGGAGAGCTTATCCATGACAATTCCGATTTTGAGCGTGCCCTAACGTCTGCTGTTTTTGCCTTTCTGGGATTCATAATGGGAACAGGTCTTCGCCTGATTGTTGCCTGTGCCTTCCTGATAGTCCTTGTGCATTCATATTGGCCAAAATAATTTTCTGGACGGCATTCCTCTTTCCACTGTGTCCGGTCCTTCGGAACCGTCCAATCTCTTTGCATTCCCCGCTTTTC
>JAGACC010000320.1 GCA_017614295.1 Treponema sp. | reverse complement strand
TTCACTCTGGGAAGGCGTAGACCTGCTTAAAGATGCAAAATTCCGCACCAAGATTCAGGGCTATGTTCCCCAGGGAATACCTCTTTTTCCAGAACTTTCCGCACTGGACAACCTTAGCCTCTGGTATGCGCAGAAAAAAAGCGACCTGGAGGCATCACTTTCTTCCGGCATACTGCAAAGGCTTGGCATAAAAGACTTTATCCGCACCCCGGTCGCAAAAATGTCCGGCGGTATGAAAAAGCGGCTTTCCATAGCTTGTGCGGTGGCATCCAACCCCAAGATTCTTCTGCTGGACGAACCCTCCGCTTCCTTGGATATAATCTGCAAAGAACAGATACTGGACTACCTTGGTGAATTCTGCGCCAACGGAGGAACAGCGGTTCTTGTTACCCACGACATTCAGGAAATAGAATTCTGCGATTCAACCTACATGCTTTCCGACGGAAAACTAGAAAGCTACAATTATTCTGGAGACGTAAAGGCTCTGGTTCGCGATTTGGAAAATTCAAAATGAAATATGCCGGCCTTCAGCTAAAAAGAACTTTTAAAAGCTTCCCCAAAATTTTTCTTATGTCCCTGATGATTTTCTGCATGGCTGGGGCTTTGTTCTACGCAAAGTTTTCATCATCATCAAACAAGTCAGAATATTCAAAGATAAAAATTGGCCTTGTAGAAAATGACGAGGGCAAGTATTTTCAGATGGGAATATATGCCTTGGAGCACATGGACAACTTCCGATTTTCCGTTAGCTTTACTACCCTTTCTACGGAAGAAGAAGCTAAGAAGATGCTTTATTCCGGAGAGCTTAACCTGTATGCGGTTATTCCGGACGGCTTTATAGATTCAATAATATATGGAAGAAACAAGAGCATAAAAGTTGTTTTGGGAACAGCACAGGCTGGTCTTGGCACAAAAATCCTCACTGAATTCTTGGACGGAGCATCATCACTTATTACGGACACCCAGGCAGGCATCTATTCTTACCACGACTACTATGCAAAACACCTTAAGCGCTACGGTAAAAAAGAGCGTTCCAGGGAATACGAACTGAATTTTCACTACGCAAACCTTGTTGTAGGAAGGCATACCCTGTTTGGCATAAACGAACTTATGGCAGGGGAAGTTGTTTCTACCGGGGCATATTACCTTAGCGCAATGATTTTCTTTTTCCTTTTGCTTTGGGGCTTGGGAAACGCTTTCCTTTACATACGCAATGACGATTCCATGCAGAAGCTTCTTTCCAGCACTGGACACCCGACACTTTCTCTTGTGGCAGCAGACTGGATTTCCTGCTTTGCGCTTCTTTTGGCAGTAATGTTTTTGCCGTCACTGGCATTCCTTTTTACAGTTCATCTTGCAGAAGGCTTTATTCCGGAGCTTGAAACCTTTGATTTTTTCTGGCGCTTTAAGTTCCTCTTTTGGCTTCTTCCCTCGATGATTTTTGTGGTTTCGCTGGAGCTCTTTCTGCTGGAAAACGTCCGCGATACAGTTAGCGGTTTGTCCCTGCTTTTTATAGTAGCAGTTTTCCTTGCCTACCTTGGTGGCTGTTTTTACCCGGTGGAACTTTTTCCAAAGGCAATGAGGCTTGTCTCTAAGTTTTCGCCCGGTGGAGTTGCCTTTGAGAGCATTCGGTCTGCATTCAGGACAAGCGACTCTTCTTGGGCCCACGCTCTAACGCTTTTGTATTCGGCTTTGCTTTTTGCACTTACCGCTTTTTTCCGCCGCAGGAGAATTTTGCATGAATAGACCAGCCCTTTTACTGCGCCGCATTCATCTGTTGAACAAGCGCTTCCTTAAAACTCCGGTTTTTATTTTGCTCCTTTTGCTTTTGCCCCTTTCCGCTTTCCTCTTGAACAAGGCTTCGGACAGTAAGGACATTGGGCTTAAGGTTGGCTATGCCATTTCTCCCTCCGCCGATGACTACACCTTGCAGGCAGTAAGCGATTCATTTGCAGACGGGGGACTTGTAAAGTATTCAAAATTCTCTTCTGAATCACAGATAGTGGAAGCCCTTTATGCCGGTAACATTTCCATGGGTTTTGTTATTCCGCCTAACCTTCAGGAATCATTCCGCGAATTTGAAAAAGGAAAGTCTGTAAAAAAGCAGATGAAGGTTATCGTAAAAAAGAACACGGTTGTTACCCGCCTTATAACAGAGCTATTCTTTGGAAAGCTTTTCTCCAGGGTTTCTTGCCAGATTACAAAGAATTACATTGCCAGCATGGATTCTTCCGCTTTTAAAAGTGAAGCCGACGGTCAAACTTTTGAAAAAATCTATGAGGCTAACCGCCCAAAGTCTGCTGTTTTTATAGTTGAATATTCGGATACAGAAGGAGAGTCTGTTTCCAAGCCGGTGGATGTGCCGCTTCTTGCTTCCCCAATACGAGGGCTTTCCAGCATCTTCCTCTTGCTTCTTGGTTTTGCAGCGGCCTTTTATTATATCCGTGACGAAAAGAACGGACTCTTTGTATGGTTTCCTAAGCGCAGCAAGATTTTTTTGCGAATCTTTTACATATTCCTGCCAATCTTTGACGCTTCCTTGGTAATGTTTGCCTCACTTTATTTTTCTGGTTCATTCACAAGCTGGGTAAAAGAAGTGCCTCTGCTTTTTGTCTATTCACTGGGAGCTGCCGCTTTCTGCTCATTCTTTTGCGCTGTCTTTAACGACGAGGCTCTGCTTGCGGGAGTTGTTCCCCTGGTTCTTCTTGCAACATTTGTGATTTGTCCGGTTTTTATAAGCATCAATGCCCCGGCTTTGCTTCAGAAAATTTTCCCGCCCTATGTTTATCTTATGGCCATACACAAGTCGGGAGGCATGCTTGATATGCTAACCTATACAGCCATTGCTTTTATAGCCGCAATAACTGCATCTCTCTTCCGCATAAACTCCTTGCAAAAAAGCTAGGCCTTTTCACAGACAGAGTCTGCAAGTTCCTGGACTTTTTCTAGCGGAAGTCCTATGCAGCGGGCTATTTGTTCAGGGGGAAGACCTTCTTTTAAAAGATTCTCTGCACTTTCAATAGCTTGCCTTGCTTTTCCATCCTCAAGACCATCTTCGTAACCGTCTTCTCTGCAAACTCTTTTGAACTCTTCTTCGTCAAATTCTGTAAGGCTCATGCCAGTTACCTCCGCTTTCTGCTTCTTAAAGAATCCGTCCAGCAGTTTTTCTTTGATTGCCCACTTTACGGCTTCGTCTACAGCTTCCACCTTGCCACTTCCAGACTTAAGGCTTTGCTTTATTCTGTAAACATACCTTATATAATCATACAACGGTTTGCATTTTTTTTGAAGAAGGGAAAGTCTATTGGGGTTCATATTGATTACATCAGCAGTCCATTCAAAACAGCCGGACTTGTCTTCGCGGATGAATGCATCGGAAAGCTTCATGCTCCACCTGCCAGCCTCATTTTCGCTTCCGTTGTAAAAGACAATGAATTTG
>JAGACC010000319.1 GCA_017614295.1 Treponema sp. | reverse complement strand
GATTGCTAAAAACAAAAAAAATGCCGCGAAAGGTTTAATTTTTTTTAGTTTTTATGAGGAGGTTTAAAACCTTCCGCGGCGGAGTGTAATTTTACCCGATGGCCATCTTTGACTGAATCAGTGAAGAGTCTGCTTCTTTTGTAAGGCCACTTAGCGTAATGGAACCCTTGTCCATAACATAATAGCTGTCACTTACTTCAAGAACAAAATCAAGATACTGTTCAACAATCAGGACTGTAATTCCAAGCTCCCGGTTTACGCGCTGTATTGCTGTTGCAATGTCTTCTATGATTGACGGCTGGATTCCTTCTGTTGGCTCATCAAGAATCAAAAGCTTTGGGTGGGAAACAAGGGCTCTTGCTATGGCAAGCTGTTGCTGCTGTCCACCGCTTAAGTTTCCGCCTTTTCTTTTTAGGAATTCCCTTATGATTGGGAATAGCTCAAAAACTTCTTCGCCAACTTTTCCTTTGCCGCCTTTTACTTCAAGTCCAAGCTCCAAGTTTTCCTGAACTGTAAGCTGGGGAAAAATCTCTCTTCCCTGTGGAACATATCCAATGCCAAGAGCTGCCCTTTCGTAAGTCTTTTTCTTTATGATTTCCTGATTGTCAAAAAGAATGCTTCCTCCTGTAGTCTTTACCATGCCCATAATGCTCTTTAGCGTAGTGCTTTTTCCAACACCGTTTCGTCCTATAAGACAGACTATTTTTCCGTCAGGAACAGACATGTTCAAGTCTGGAATGATATTGCTTTCTCCGTACCAAGAACTAAGATTTTTTATTTCAAGCATCCTTTCCTCCATTTGCATTTTCTACCTTTCCGCTCTTGTGGAACTTTCCTCTACCAAGATAAACTGCACGAACCTTTTCGTCTGCAAGTACTTCATCTGCCGTTCCTTCTACAAGGATTTTTCCTTCGTGCATAACGGTAACACGGTCTGCAACAGCACGTACAAATTCCATGTCATGCTCAACAACGACCACCGCATACTTTTCGGAAATCTTTTTGATAAGCTGTCCGGTTTTTAAAGTTTCTTCTTTACCCATTCCAGCAACAGGTTCATCAAGCAGAACTACAACCGGTTCCTGTACAAGAAGCATTCCTATTTCCAGCCACTGCTTTTGACCGTGGGAAAGCGATGCTGCCTTCTCATTTTTTTTGTCTGCAAGGCTTATGAAGCTTAGAATATTTTCTATCTGCTTCTTCTGAGCATCTGAAATCCTAAATAAGAGTGACCCCCATACGCTCTTGCTTCCCTTTAGGGAAATTTCCATGTTCTCCCAAACCGTAAGGCTTGTAAAAACGGAAGGTGCCTGGAACTTGCGGCCAATTCCTTCTGCAACGATTTCTGCTTCGGTAAGCTTTGTTAAGTCAATGTTTACGAACTTTCTAATACCAAGGTCTTTACCACCGTGGTAGATGATTTTTCCGCTTGAAGGCCGTGTCTTTCCGCAGATGATGTCCAGCAGGGTTGTTTTGCCGGCTCCATTTGGTCCAATAAAGAAATGCACCTTGTGGGGCATGATTTTTGTTGTTACATCCGTAAGAGCCTTAAAGCCTTCAAAGCTTACGGAAATATCTTGAATCTCAATTACAGGAGTTACTGATATATTTACTTCGCCCATGCTTTGCCTCCTATTTTTCTGCCTTTGCAGATTGAGTCTTTTTTACCAACACTCTAATTTTGTCTTTTGCATCTGTGAACACGCCGGTTAGTCCCCTTGGAAGGAACAATACTACGATTACAAATATTGCTCCAATAAAGTAGGACCAGATTTCCGGGAAGCTTTCGCTTATAAGTGTCTTTGTTATGTTTACAACAAAAGCTCCAACCGCTGCTCCTATTAAAGTTCCTCTTCCGCCGACTGCAACCCAGATTGCCATGTCTATTGAATTGGAAATGCTCATCTCTGACGGGGAAATTATTCCGCTGAAGGGAACAAAGAGAGCACCTGCAATTCCTGTAAAGAGAGCGCTCAATACGTAAACAAAAGTTTTGTAGCTTGCAGTCTGGTATCCGGAGAAGCGAGCCCTGTTTTCTCCGTCGCGTATTGCAACCAGAACACGTCCGCACTTAGTCCTCATAATCGTAGAAAAAAGAATGTAGGTGATTACAAGGAAAGCGAGTGCAACGTAGTACCACATGTATTTTGCCTTGATTCCTGCAATCGGAAGCCCAAAGAGGGTGGAGAACTCTGTAATTCCGTTTGTTCCTCCCGTGTAGGGCTGGAGTCCTATGAAGAGAGTTACAAAGACCAGTGCCAAAGCCTGTGACAGAATTGAAAAGTACACACCCTTGATTCTGTTAAGGAAGGTTAAAAGTCCAAGTACAAAGGCAAGAATGGAAGGAACGAGTATAATCATCAGGATTGCTTCTGGTGCAGTCTTGTAGAATTCCCAGAACCAGGGTAGACTTGTGCGTCCGCTCCAGCTCATAAAATCGGGGAGTCTTCCGTGGCTTGCAATCAGCTTAAGGTACATTCCCATTCCGTAACCGCCTAGTCCAAAGAAAACTCCGTGCCCAAGGCTAAGGATTCCTGTGTAACCCCAGATT
>JAGACC010000318.1 GCA_017614295.1 Treponema sp. | reverse complement strand
GTGGAACTTCTACCTCAAGTACGGTATTGCCGAAAAGAACCTGCAGTGGCACCACCACGACAAGCTGGCCCACTATGCAAAGGACGCATACGACATCCAGTACAACTTCCCGATTGGCTTTGAGGAAATCGAGGGTATCCACAACCGCACTGACTTTGACCTTAGCCAGCACACTCAGGTCTCGGGCAAGGACATGAACTACATAGACCAGGAAGACGGAAACAAGAGCTACACTCCTTACGTTATAGAAACATCCGCCGGTCTTAACCGCAACTTCCTCGCATTCCTCTGCGAAGCATACGAAGAGCAGAATGTTGGCACAGACGGAAAAGAAGACTACCGCACAGTACTTCACCTGCACCCGCGTCTAGCACCAATCACAGTTGCAGTTCTTCCTCTTATGAAGAAAGACGGACTTGCAGAAAAGGCACAGGAAATCCGCACTATGCTCAAGGAAGACTTCGTAACCGACTACGACCAGAGCGGAACAGTAGGAAAACGCTACCGCCGCCAGGACGAAGTTGGAACACCTTACTGCATCACTGTTGACTACGACACAATCCACGAAACAAAGGACGACGGAAGTCCAAACCCAGACTTTGGCACAGTAACCTTGCGTTTCCGCGACAGCATGAAGCAGGAGCGCGTAAAAATAAACGAACTCCGCGGCTTTATCCACAACGCAATCGCAAACTACAAGCCGGTAGTCCGCTAAGAAATAAGGGGTAGAATACAAGGGGGAAAGCCTCGCTTGAAACTTCGCACCGCTTGTTGCGAATACCCCTCGCCCGCACTCCGTTGCGGTCTACCCCTTCTCCTAGGGGGTTCTGTTTTACTCCACCCCCTAAAACCCCCGCGGTCTTTTTGCCAACAGGTACTAGAACTATGGAATTTATTACTCTCGGAAAAACTAACCTTCTCGTAAGCCGCACTGCTTTTGGTGCCATGAGCCTTGACTGCAAAGAAATGGAAGCTTTTGGACAGCAGGCAGACGAAAAGGCATGCGCAATCGTTCACCAGGCCTATGATGCCGGAATAAACTTCTTTGACATCTCCAGAAGCAAGGTAACATGCGAAAAGCGCCTTGGTTCAGCACTGCACGGAATAAGGCAGAACGTAATACTTTCCACAAAAAGCCAGGCCTTCTCCCCGGAACAGCTGGTAATAGACCTTAACGAAAGCTTGGAAAGCCTGGAAAGCGACTACATAGACCTCTACTCTTTGGAAAGCCCCAAGTCACTGCCCTCCCCTACAAACAACGGGGAACTTTATTCTGCACTGGAAAAATTCAAGGAAAAGGGTCTTGTACGCCACACGGGAATTGCCACCGACAACCTGGAAATTGCACAGCAGGCCCTGGAAAGCGGACTCTACGAAGTGATTCAGTTTCCATTCAACATGATATCCAGCCACATCGTAGCGGACTTTGTAAAATCTTGCGCAGAAAAAAACGTTGGTTTTATTGCCATGCAGCCGCTTAACGGAGGGGTCATAACAAACATTCCCCTTGCCTTTGGCTTCCTTAACGAATTTGAAAACGTGGTTCCAGTCTGGGGAGTCCATACCCAGGAAGAGCTGCAGCAGATCCTTTACTTTACAGAACATCCCCCGGTTATAGACGAAAAATTCAAAAAAGAAGTGGAACACGCACGCATGTTCTTTAACTAATAAAACAATCCCAATTCACTACTTTTGCCAAGCGTCGTACTTATCGCACTCAAGGATGCGGCGGGCATTTTCCACACGTTCCTTGGTTGGCATTGGGGTTCCTTCCAGACGGTAGGGAATTCCAAGCTCCTTGTACTTTGCAATACCCAGTGTATGGTAAGGAAGGATTTCTACGCGCTCAACGTTTCCAAGCGAGCGGATAAAGTCTCTGGTACGGGTAAGGTATTCGTCATTGTCGCTAATTCCGGGAACAAGAACGTGGCGGATCCAGATTGGCTTTTTTATTGCGTCCAGATAGCGGAACATCTCTATTATGTTGGAATTGGGTCTTCCGGTAAGCTTTTCATGCTCGGCTTCGTCTATGTGCTTTATGTCCATAAGAAGAATGTCCGTAACCTTCATAAGTTCTTCAAACTTCTTGAACCATTCCCCCTCTTTTGTAAAGGGACCGCCAGATGTGTCTATGCAGGTGTTGACGTTTTCTTTTTTTGCCAAGGTAAAGAGGTCCAGAAGAAAGTCCAGCTGCATCAAGGGTTCTCCGCCAGAGACAGTAATACCGCCCTTTGTTCCCCAGTAGGCCCTGTCCTTTAAGGCATCCTCCAAGATTTCCTCAGGAGACATTTTCTTGCCTTCCGCCATGTTCCAAGTGTCCGGATTGTGGCAAAAAGCGCACCTTAGCGGACAACCCGCCGTAAAAACAATGTAGCGCATTCCCGGTCCGTCTACGGCACCAAAGCTTTCTATAGAATGAATGTATCCGTCAGTCATCTTTCCTCCGCATAAATCGCCGCAATTATAGCATATGGCTAAAAAAGAGAAAAGAGCACCTAATTTGCATTTTTCTTCATTCTCCCCCAAAATTTAGACTACAGCAGAGACTGAGGTCTTCATACTAAGGCCTGGGATATAAAAATACATGATCATCTCCGCGTCTTATTCTTGCGCCGTGACCACGAAGTTCATAATCATATCCTTCATCATATATTGCGCCGTCTATATTAACATGCAGTTCTTTAAGAATTTCATCGTCATTATCTGGAAGAGAACCATTTTGTTCATAGTATTGTTCAACATAAGCCTGGGCCTGAAGAAGCTGCTGCTCTGTTTTCTTTGTGTCTGCGGAATCAATTTGCATTCCTATTATCAAGGCTATTAAAGCAGGCAGCAGATATAAAGTAAAAAGTTCAAAGGTATGATTCTTTATGGATTTTATAAGATAATAAACAGATACTATTGTGGAAACAACAAATATTGGCGGATATAAAAGAATGCCAAAAGGCATGTATCTTCCGCCCAAATGCATGCATCCAGATAACATTGTTTTAAACCGCAGCGGGCTTGACCCGCTGTCGGCTTTGAAAACTGTGTTATGTGTTTCCTCGTTTTATAAATATACATTTTTTTATAAAAACTTAAATAACTTTTTTAACCATGTTTCTTTGTTATTATCAGTATTTTTTTTGACATTACTTTTATTTTCGAGTTCTGCTTTTGTATATTTC
>JAGACC010000317.1 GCA_017614295.1 Treponema sp. | reverse complement strand
GAGTTATTTGAGTTTTTTGATTTTTCTGCGGCGGCTTTTCTTTTTACAAATCATTTCCTAAGCAAAGCCCTTGCCATTTTTTACAGAACGCATAGCGCCAAGGATGGCGCGTTATTTGGTAGCATAGCCACTGGCAAGTTTTCGTAAGAAAACTTGTAGTAAAAAATGGCAAGGAGGCCATTTTTTAAGGGCTTTCCGGGGTTCCGCCCTTCGGCTCCATTCCTTCGAAACGGCTGCGCCGCCCCTCCAATCCCTGCCGTAGCTGCTCTGCTACGTTTGTCATAAGATTGTTGTTTTTTCTCCATAAGCGTTGTAAACTTATTGAAGAATGACCTATTGCGACTCTCATTTTCATCTTGTGCAAAGCGCCTCTTACGAAAGCCTTGATTCTTTTGCAGGGGCTTTTGACCAACAGGGCTTTAGGGGCTGCACTTGTTCCCATTCTGAGGAGGAATTTCTTAGGCAGGAAGCTCTTTTGCTGGAATTTGGGGGAAGATTGGGGCTTAAGGGGGCATTTGGGCTTCATCCTCAGAATCCGGATTTGTCCCTTGCGCCCTTTTTGGAGAATCTTTTGAGGGAAAAGCGGATTGATGCGGTGGGGGAGAGCGGTTTTGACTTTTTTACGCCGGAATTTCGCTCTGACCGCTTTAGGCAGGATGAAGCTTGGCATATTTCGCTTGAACTTTCGGCTTCCTACGGACTTCCGGTCGTAATTCATGACAGAAAGGCACTTGACTTGATTTTTAGGGATGCCGCTTTGCTAAAGAAGGTGCCCGCTGCGCTTTTCCATTCATTTGCATTTGGACCCAGGGAGGCTCTTGCCATACTTAACCACGGTATAAACGCTTATTTTTCTTTTGGAAAGGCTTTGCTTAACGGTAATAAAAAAAGTATTGCTTGTGTGGCTGAACTTCCGCTTGAAAGGCTTCTTTTTGAAACGGATGCGCCTTACCAGACACTTAAGGGGGAAGACTTTACACCCCTTGGCGACATTAGGCTTGTCTACCAAAAGGCTTCGGAACTTAGAGCATGCCCCTTGGAAGAAGTATGCTCTTTGGCTGAAAGGAATTTTTCTCTTGTCTTTGACCGGCAGTGACTTCTTGGCTTTATTCAGCTTTATTCAGCTTTTGCAAAAGTCATGGCCGGTTTTTGACAAATATTTTTTTCTTACATTGCCTTTAGAGCAAGGTTTATGGCTGCGTTTGCGGCTTTTAGGTCCTGCTCAAAGGCTTCGTTTAGCGCTTCAAGGTCGCCGCTTTCCCTTCCGCGGAGAAGGTCTTCCAGCTTCTGGGCAGAGGCTGCAAACTGTTCTGCTCCAATCTGGCGGGCTGCTCCCTTAAAGTAATGTACGTATTTTGCGGCTTCGGTCTTGTCTTCCATTTGTTCAAGACGGAGAAGCTCTTCTTTCTTAAACTGCTTGCCACAGGCAAAGTCTGTAAGGAGCTCTTTTAGCAAATTCTTTTCGCCTCCGAGCATTTCTAGTGCAGACGAAAGGTTAAGAAGCTGTGCCATACGGTTCCTCCTTTGTGTTATTGGTAGCCACTTTAGCTATGCTTACGCATTTCTTCCGTGTAAGGGAATTGCTCCCTTTGGTCGCAATATTTTACGAATTGTCACTACAGAAATGCTACGCATTTCTTCCGTGACAATTATTAAATTTCTTTCCGCTTCCGCATGGGCATGGGTCGTTGCGGCCTACTTTTGGCATTGTGCGCACTACGGTTACGTTCTGACCCTGCCTTCCGCTCTGCATTGCCGACTTCTGTGCACCCTGCATAGACTGCCTTGCGTTAAAGGACTGCTGTGCCCTCTGCTCTGCGCTCATTCCTGATGGGGAAGAGATAGCAGACGGAGCTTCCTGGTGGGTTGCCGTCATGTTTGTCTGGGCAAGGCTCTTTCTTGGCTGCGGTTCTCCCTGAATCTGAACCTTAACCTTAAAGATTCTGCCTGCAACAGCATCACGGATTTCTTCGAGCATGGCGTCAAACTGGTTAAAGCCGTCAATCTTGTATTCGGTAAGAGGCTGCTTCTGGCCGTAAGAGCGGAGGTATACCGCTTCCCTAAGACCGTCAAGGAATTCAAGCTGGTCAAGCCACTTCTTGTCTATAAGCTGGATGTACTGGTAGCGGATGAACATGTTAAAGCTTGGCTTTCCTACAAGCATCTCCTTCTGGGTGATGTCGTTCTGCAGGATAGATATTACGGCTTCCTCTGTAAGGCGGTCGTAAGGAACAACAAGTCCAAACTTGTTCTTTATCTCGTCAACAAGAGCGCTCTGAAGGTTTGCACCCTTAGTGTGGCGGCTTCTGTGCTCGTATTCAGCAAAAATGTTCTGTACAAGGGATTTTGCGTTCTCCATTACGCGTGTGCTAAGGTTGTCGTCCTCAAGGATTTCGTCCCTCTGCTCGTAGATGAATTCACGCTGCTGGTTCAAAACGTCGTCAAAGTCAAGGAGGTTCTTGCGGATCTCAAAGTTGCGGGCTTCTACCTTCTTCTGTGCCTTTTCTATAGAACGGTTAAGCATGCGGTGGTTTATAGGCTCACCGTCCTGCATACCGATAGCCTTCATGATGCGCTTCATCTTTTCTCCGCCGAATAGCCTCATCAGGTCGTCGTCCATGGAGATGTAGAATTTGCTGCGTCCCGGGTCTCCCTGGCGTCCGGAGCGTCCGCGAAGCTGGTTGTCTATACGGCGTGACTCGTGGCGTTCAGAACCGATTACGTAAAGACCACCAAGGTTCCTAACCTCATCGTAGTCCTTAAGCCACTGTTCCTTCTCTATCTTAAGCGCTGCCTCATACTGCTCCTGAGTAGCCTCTGTTCCGGCTCTCTTCCTTGCCCTCATCTCCGGGTTTCCGCCAAGCTTAATATCCGTACCGCGTCCTGCCATGTTTGTAGCAACCGTTACGGCACCCTTTGCACCGGCTTCTGCAATAATTACAGCTTCGCGTGCATGGTTCTTTGCGTTCAAAACCTCGTGCCTTATACCTTTGCGGGTAAGAAGAGCACTCAAATGCTCAGACTTTTCAACAGAAACAGTACCAACAAGAACCGGCTGACCCTTCTTGTGAGTCTCGTCAATTTCCTTTACGATGGCGTTCCACTTGTCGCTTTCGTTAAGGTAAACCTCGTCATCCTCGTCCTTACGGGCAACTGGCTTGTTTGTAGGAATAGCAACAACGTCAAGATTGTAAATCTTTGCAAATTCAACCGCTTCGGTTGCAGCAGTACCGGTCATACCGGAAAGCTTTTCGTACATGCGGAAGTAGTTCTGGAAGGTAATCGTAGCAAGGGTGCGGTTCCTCTGGGCAATCTTAAGGTGCTCTTTAGCCTCTATAGCTTG
>JAGACC010000316.1 GCA_017614295.1 Treponema sp. | reverse complement strand
GGCTTGACAGATGAAAACGGTGAAGCTGTGAATGCAGAATTTGACATGGCAATTCCTTACTCAGCAGACGGCACAATAACATATAAGGATGCCGGAAAGGGTGAGAGCCTAAGCACAAGCGAACAGTACCAGTACATTCAGTTCAAGTCATCATCTGGCGAAATTGATTCAAGCGATGCGGACAGATACCTTAAGGGAATCGTATTCCACGGAAACAACGTTACTGTAAACGTAAACTTGCAGACCGTGCCTTTCGCAGAAATTGCAGCAGCGGATGTTACCTACTTTAACGGAAGCTTCTACAAGATTGTAAACTTCCCAGGAGACGACAAGAGTTGGGATTCTGCGTACAATGCGGCAAAAGCTGATGCCAATAAATTCAACGGACTTCACGGTTATCTTATGACCATAACAAGCGACGTTGAAAACAAATTCATCTTTGACCGCGTTTACAAAAACAAGGGCGTTGCAGCCGATAAAGCAACTGGTTGGATTGGTGCTACACGCGGTATAAATAAGTCTGGCAACTATGATGCTTCACCATGGACTTTTGCAAATTCAATATCTGATGGCTCTGGTAATTCTGATTCCAGCTCTCTTAGGGCAGGATGGTATTGGGCATGCGGACCGGAAGCAGGAAAGAAGTTCTATACAACACGCAAGTATGCGTCTGGTACAGACAGCAGCAACGGAATGTATACGTCATGGAACAATCCAACTGATAGATCACATAATGGATTAGGCAATACTACTAATGTAGAGCCAAATAATAGCAATACAGAATACTGTGCCCAGTATGTAGGAACTTATGTATGGAACGACTTGTCATACAGCAAGTCTGGTACAGCAGTCCAGTATGTTCCGGGTTCTTATATTTTAGAGTATTCTGTTTACAAGACTTCATACAACGAAGAAAAGGCTTCCCACACAGCCCTTTCTGACTCTAAGACATATTCGCACTAAGCTGTATACCAACAGCGGCACTTTTCCCTCCCTCCGGCAGCTAACCCCTGCCGGATTTTTTTTGTGCAGATATATGCAGCAGACAAATGCACGGCAGGCACTGGAGGGGCGCACGAAAGTGCGTTGCCGCGAGGCAATGGAGCGGGTAGGGGCCCGCGGAACCCCGCAAGCGCCACCCACAAGGCACGGTTGGCAGCGGAAGAAATATGGCGGCTGCATAAGAAAGTGCCGCAGAAAAAGAAGAAAAATATATCGGTTGAAAATTTATAAAAACTGCTCTATAATTGTGTAAATGGCAAAAAAAGATGAAGAAAAAGAAGAGAGCAAGACAGGTTCTTTTATTGCGCTCGTGATTTGGCTAATTGCGGCTGTAGCCCTGTTTGTTCTGTTTGTTATAAACCAGAAAAAAATTGTCTCAAACCTAAAGTCCACAGGCTTTTTTGGTAGGCTTTTTGGAAAGACCCCTGCTTTTGTGGAGAACGCGGAAGTGACGGTTCAGGAGCAGGCCGGTAAGAATGATGTTGATCCCGGTGTGGGTGCAGAAATAGATTTGTCTGCTGGGCAGGGAAAGAGTGATTATTCTTACGAAAGCGGCATTCTGTCGGAAAACCAGGCGGCAAAGGATGCCCAGGGCAATTCTGAGCAAACGGCGGCATTAAATTCCAAGCCGGAAAGCGGAAATTCTACTGGCGAGCAAAAACCACAGGCAAATGAAGTTCCCAAGATGATAGACCTGAAGCTTTTCTTTATGGTTATAAACAGCGACGGTTCTGTTTCGCGCAGGGAAGTTACTCGGTCTATGAAAAAGAGCGGAGGCCCGCTTGTAGATGCAATCAACGCGCTTATAAAGGGTCCGTCAGAAGAAGAAGAGGGCAAAGGTTGCGCAACTCTTGTTTCTTCCGGTACGCGGCTTCTTGGTGCTTCCGTAAAGAACGGAATTGCAACCCTTAACTTTAGCGGCGAATTTGAGTTCAACCAGTGGGGAATTGAAGGTCTTCGCGGTCAGCTGCAGCAGATTGTCTACACTGCCACGGCCTTTCCGACTGTAGAAAGCGTCCAGTTCTTGGTGGACGGTGTGCAGAAAGACTACCTTGGCAGCGAGGGCGTCTGGATAGGCACTCCTCTTAACCGCAACAGCTTTTAGGATTTTGGTTAGTATAAAAATTTGGGCTTTACAAGATGCTTTTGGAGCACTAAGTAAAGCCCTTTTTTTATGGAATTTATCTTGCGGCCTTTATGATTGTGTCAAAATAGGCTTTGTTCTTTTGGTAGATGCTGTCGTAGACGGAAAGTGTTAGGCAGGAGTAAGAACCGTCTTTGCGGCATTTTAGCACTTTGAAGGTTCTTGTGACGGATGCTTCTGCTGGGCGGTAGTAGACGGACTCTATGCTTGTTGTGCTTCCTCTTGTTGTTACGCTCTGGAAGGGCCACAAGGAAAAGGTGCAGTCTGAACCCTGGCATGACTTTCTGATTATGAATTCCCTGTATGCGTCTGCGTCCATGCCTGCTGCCGGAATTGAAGCGATTGTTAGCACGGCGCTGTCTCCCAAGAGCCACATGTTGTCCATTGCCTTTTGCCAGGATGAATCTACGGTAACGCTCATGTCGTCGCAGGATGCCTTTTGCGGTTTTGCCTTTGTGTCTTTTGCAAAGGTTCTTGTCTTGTCCTTGGGAAGTCCTTCTGTTCCCTTAAAGGATGTAAAGCTTGTGTCGGTGGAATTGTAAAGCTGGCCGGTTGTTAGCAAAGAAAATATTTCCCTGCCGTCTTTTGCCTTTATTGATTCTATGCTGAATATTGGAATGCGCTTGTTGTAGACGATGGAAACTTCTCCGCCAAACTGGGCAAAGTCGGAGGAGAGTGTTACCCTTGTGTTCTTGCCAAATTCCACGTTCTGCCTGCGGGCTGTAAATTCGTAAAAGAGGTCGTGCAGATAGTTTATGATGTCTGAATCGTTTGCGCCTGCTCCGCGGATGTTTTCTCCTGTAAGCAAAAGGGTTTCCTTTGTTGGGTCTACGGAAAAATAGATTGTAATGTCTTTTTCCAGGAGAGAGTCCTTTTTGCTTGCCGGTGCATAGTAGCGGAAGGCATAAGTTGAATCATTGTAATAAATTATGCCGATGTAGGATGTTCTGTTAAAGCTTGAGTCCCTGTAGAATGCGTATTCTCCTGATGTGTCTGCAATCTGCTGTGTTACGCCAGGCACTGCGAATGTGTAAACTGCGCAAATCAATGCCAGTGAAAGGATGGGTAAAATTTTTTTGAAAAAAGCCATATTTACTCCAAGTTTTGTTCTTAAAAAGAACGCTCCCTTTTACCAAGGAAGCGCTCCAAAAAAACAAACAACAAAAAATGCTTTAGGTAACAGTTTTATCCGTTCAGGCGGTCAAGCTCTGCTTTTACGATTTCTGCAACCTTTGCCGAGGCGTTTTCCAGAGGGATAAGCTGGGCATCCTGTGCGCTGCGGAGCTTTACCTCTACGTTTGGAAGGTTTTTGTCGCCCACCGTAATGCGTACCGGGAAGCCAATCAGGTCCATGTCGTTGAATTTTACGCCCGGACGTTCAGCCCTGTCGTCAAGAAGCACTTCTATTCCTGCGTTTGTAAGCTCTTCGTAGAGGCGGTCTGCGGCTTCCTTCATCTGTCCGTCGTATTTGATTGGGACGATTGCTACCTGGAATGGTGCGGTTGTCATTGGCCAGAGGATTCCCTTGTCGTCGTGGAAAGATTCGATGATGCTTGCGAGTACGCGGTCAACGCCTATTCCGTAGCACCCCATTGTTGGTACTGCGGCCTTTCCGTTTTCGTCAAGGTAGGTTACGCCCATGCTCTGGGTGTATTTTTTGCCAAGCTTAAAGATGTGGCCAAGTTCGTTGCCTTTTGTTGTGTGGTACTTGCCACCGCAGCCCGGGGTGCAGCAGGTGTCGCCTTCTTTTGCGGTGCGAACGTCTGTGTTAATCCATGCTGTAAAGTCGCGGCCTGGTTCAACATGCTTTAGGTGGTAGCCAGCTTTTCCGGCTCCTGTGATTGCGTCGTGCATGTCGTTTACGCTAAGGTCCTGAACGATTGGGCAAAGCGATGTGAGCGGGCCTACAAAGCCGTGTGGTGCCTGGGCAATCTTAAGTATTTCTTCGTCGTCGGCAAGGCATACTTCGCTTGCTTTTAGTGCGCC
>JAGACC010000315.1 GCA_017614295.1 Treponema sp. | reverse complement strand
GGCTCATCAAAAGTGACTTTTTAAAGACAAACTTGAAGCGCGAAAAGACATAAGCACTAAGTGATGCAATTACAACAGTAAGTACGGCAGTCCACAGCGAGATGATAAGCGTGTTCTTGAACCAAAGCCAATACTGGGTTTTGGTAAAGAGGTAGATAAAATGCTTCCATGTAAAACCGTCGCCAAAGGGAATTATGTTAAGCCCCGCAATGTTGTTGGACGGGCTAAAGGCTGCGCTTACAACATAGACGAGCGGATAGAATACAAAGAAAGAGATAAGAATAAAAAGCGAATAGATTACGAATTTGTTCAGCGAAGAAATAACGTGATATCCTGTTTTCATACTTCACCTTCCTTGTATGCCTTAGTGTTCATGAACTGGTAAACAGCAAACGGTGCCAGAACTGCAAAGATAAGGACCGCAATTACGGACGCGTAGTTGTACTTTAGCAGCGTGATTGTAAGGTTGTAAATCCAGGTAACAAGAATGTCTGTACCACCCGCCCTGGTTATTGTTGAGTCTGCAACCGCAGGCTGTCCTCCGGTAAGGAAGAAGATTATTCCAAAGTTGTTGATGTTGTGCATAAAGCTCATGATGATAAGAGGCATTGTCTGGTACATTACAAGCGGAAGGGTTATGTGGTGCAGTATCTGGCGGTTGTTTGCACCGTCAATTTTTGCCGCTTCAAAGAGGTCGTTACCTATAGCCGTCATTGTTCCCATGGTAAGCATCATAAAGTATCCGAATCCAGCCCAAAGGTTGATTACGATACACATTACTTTTGCAAGGGTTGAATTTCCAAGCCAGGGGATTATTGAATCTGCCCCAAGAATTCCAAGGGACTTTAGCGTTCTGTTGACTATACCGAATGTTCCGTTAAGCATGTTCTTCCATACAAGCATTGTGATTACGGAAGGAACTGCATAAGGCAATATAAAGATAAAGCGGAAGACACCCGCAATTTTTACTCCGATTTCTTTAAGCTGAACGGCAACCAGCAGGCCGCCAAAGTAACATGTGAAAGTTGAAAAGAAAGCCCAGACCAAAGTCCATATTGCTATGCGGGCAAAACCCTTTGACCATGTTGAGCCGCCAAGCAGAAGCTCCTTAAAGTTGCTGCCACCAACCCAGTCTACGTCGTTTGCAACGGCATGACTTGGGCCCGAAAAATTTGTAAAGGCCACACTAATGGAAAAAACAAGCGGTGCAACTACAAAAACCAAGAGCATGATTACACAGGGAGCAAGGCCTGTAATTGGAAAAGCCCGGTTGGTTACTTCCCAGAGGGAAGATTTTTGTGATGCCATTCGCTTGGTGCGGCAATAATCTGTGTATGAAGTTTTTGCGCTCTTTACAGAAATAACATAAAGCGCAATAAAAATAAGAATAACCGATATGACAAGAATTCCGTCAATCAGCATAAAGACTGGAAACATTTTTTGCTCGCGGTTGTAGGGAAGCGTTACCAGCTGAAACAACTTCTTTGCAAAAAATGGTATGGCAACAATAAAGAGCAGCTCAAGGAGTGCATACAGCAAGCCTTTTATGTACTGCTTCAAATAGAGTATGTGGGCAAGTCCCATAAAGCAGCATGCCGCCACGGTAACTTTTTTGCCCGAACTTCCGTCAGGTTCAATCTGCATATATTGCTACTCCTGTCCTTACGCTGGATTGATAAATCGATGAATCGAAAAATCGATGAATCGAAGAATTAAAGAATCAAAGAATCGATAAATCCGATAAGCCTATAAAATTGAACTTGATCCGGGAAGGCCCCCACAAAAGAAGCGCACCCCCGAATCAAGCCCAAGAAAAACTACAAGTTTTATTACTGACCGATGATTACAGTGTTAGCGGCATCAAGTTCGCCCTTAACGTCTGCACCGTCCCAAATGTTCTTGGAAGCGTTACCCATTGCATCCCAGAATCCGCCCATCTGAGGAATTGAAGGCATTGGGAAAGCATAGTCAAGCTGCTTAAGGAAGCCAGGAATGTACTTGCTGTTAACTTCTGTGCTGATTGAAGGCATAGCACCAGTAATGTTAAAGCGGAGCTGCTGCATCTCTGGAGAGATAAGGAACTTTGCAAAGTCTGCTGCAGCTTCCTGGTTCTTTGAGTATGCGCTTACGAACATACATCTTGTACCGCTGAATGATGCAGAAGGCTTGTTGTCTCCAGGAAGAGATGGAAGAGGAGCAACGCCAAAGTTTACGCCAGCTTCTTCAAAAGGCTTTACGTTCCACAAACCAGTGATGTGCATTGCGGCAGTGCCAGACTGGAATGCAGCGTCGCAGTTTCCTGTGCTAAGGTCTGCAGAAGGAACATCGAGGATTGAGCGGAGAGTCTGGAAGAACTTCATACCCTTAATAGAATCTTCTGTGTTAAGGTAAGATGTAGAAGTGTCTGTTCCGGACTTGCCAAAGAGGCGGTTTCCGTTCTCTGTAGTAAATGTGATTGTGTAGTATCCGTTTCCTACGTCCATCATGAATGCGCGCTTGCCAGGGTTCTTTGCGTTAAAGTCCTTTGCCCACTTTGCAAGACCTTCCCAAGATGTTGGAACATCTGAATCAGAAATAAGGTCTCTATTATAGAACAAAGCGTATGTCTCTGCGCTAACAGGATAACCGTACATTGTTCCGTTGTAAGTTACAGCCTGTGAACATGCGCCAAGAACAGCAGCCTTTACCTGATCCGGGTTTACAGTAGGTGCAACGTGACCACCGCTAACCAATTCGCCAAGCTTGTCGTGAGGTGCGCCAAAAATATCAGGACCAACACCAGCTGGACCGTCAAGCGCAATCTGACCTGCAGCATCGCCAAGCTCTACGTTTACAAATTCAACCTTTACATTCGGGTGAGTCTTTGTGTAGGCTTCACCGGCCTGCTTAATAAATTCATCAGGACCGTTCAATGATTCCCAAACTGTAAGCGTAATCTGCTCAGAAGCGCCACCGCTCTTTGCAGCTTCTTTTTTGCTGCATCCTGTTGCAACAAAACCAAGTGTCAGGGCAGAAAGAACTGCCACAGCCGATACCAACTTCTTGTTCATATTTCCTCCTACGAAATACGTGCCTTTTATTACATGGAACTCCGGTCTTTTTGAAGTTCCGTTAACTCCACCTATTTTTAGTCTACACGAAAAAGGTCAAAAGGAAATGCTTTGAATACGGATTTTGAATAATTTCTTATTTTTCCGCACCAAACTTCCATTTTGAACATATTTTTATAACTTTATTCATGTAAAACGTTTCCAAATTTCCTACTATCCACATTGTAACACGTGTTGATTAATCCTGTCAAATAAAATTTCAAATATTTTCAATTTTTCCCACTTTAATTTTTGCACTCCCCTACCCCATAAAATTTCATTTTCTTTTTGGACGGTACCTTTTCCCTCTCTACCATTTCACTTCTTGGCTAACCCGACCGAATACCCCTCTGCGCCACCGCCAATCCGCCCTTCGGTAACCCACAGGGGCAAATTCCACGGCGGCGTAAGTCTTTTGGGTGCCAATGCCATTGATTTTACAGGCTGCCATTCCGAACTGGATTCGGAATCTATGCGACTTCTCTTCTAAGCGTTATGATTCTTGTGCCGTTGCAGTAGATTGTGCACTTAAATGTGCCGGTGGTGAGATATTCTAAATCGCCCTCTTCATTTGTGAAGATACATTCACTTTCAGATGTTGTCATTACATGTTCTGTGTTTGAACTGTCTTTGTAATACCAGCTGAATGTGCAGGAAGGAAGGTCTTTTCTTGTTGGTGGTATTTCGATGTAAGTATCTTGAAGATACAATTTTCCGGAGTTGCTCACAACTTGAAGGTATACGTTTGCAAGCTTTACGGATGCCGCATTTTCCTGGCCGCCAATGATTGTAACTTCATCACTTACGCCTATTAGACAGGAATCAGAAGAAGCTCCTTCTGGCAAGCACACAACCCGCAGTTTTGAACCAGCCCTTATACCGTCAAATTCTACCGTAACGCCACCATGCACAAGGTTGTCCGGTGAAAAAGAAACGGTCTTTTTTTCTTCGTAATCGCCGGTTACAAAAACCGTCATTGT
>JAGACC010000314.1 GCA_017614295.1 Treponema sp. | reverse complement strand
CGTTATGAGAAAAATAATAGAAAAGACATTAAAGGCTTGCCTTTCACTAGGCGTAGGAGCGGTTTTATTTGGCTGCTCAATGGTTGTAGACACCCACGAAGGAAGCGGCTCATCTTCCGTAAGAAGCGTCCGCTCCCTTATGAACCGTGCAGATGCAGAAAGGATGCTCTACATGGGAGGCTCCGTCCTCTACAGCCCCAAGGATTCCAATGCAAACCAGCTTATGCAGGGTGCTGTCGTAGCAACACGCATAGGCAAGGTTGAAAGAAAGGATTTGGGCTGCGGCGAATACTCATACCAGAACTCAAAGACCGACTATGAACTCGGCTTCATAACCGTTGACTCAATTTCCAGGGAAAGGATTTCATTCACCTACTACAGGTACCCGTCCACATCATCCAACAGCTATTCCTTTGCAGGAAGCTTCAGCCTTTCAGAAGGACAGACTGCCGACCTTAACGGGGACGGAACCGCCGACGTAAAATACACAAGGCCAGCCCCAGGGCGCAAGGGCTACAAGAGCAACATGTGGCTCACCTTCATCTGCGACGTGGAAGCCGGTGACAGCGCGGCAATGTTCTCCGTAGTCCCGATGCAGTATTCAAGAAGGACATACCCGAACGGACTCCTTGGAATCAACACGCAGGGCCAGTACGTCGTAAACAAGTACGATGTTGGAACAAACAGCCGCTCCATAGTGTCAGACATTTCTTACGGTGACTACGTATTGGACACAGAGGCAAACACCCTTTCCCGCTACGTTGGCGCAAGCAGGAATTCCCGCTCCGCAGCCCGTGCGCTTGGAGATACAGAGCTTCAGGGGGTGGAAGGAATATCCTCAAGCTCAAGGCCTGAAGACTTCGAGTTCAAGCCAAGCGAGTTTACGGAAGAATTTGACGTAAAGCAGCTTCTTTCTGTAATGCCTGCAAGCATTGTTACGGAAAACTATTCAGGCCGCAATATTACAGAGAACGTTGCATACCTCAACCGCCTTATCCGCGAGTCATCATTCCTCCGCAAACTGACGGAAGAAAACCCCGGAAACGTTGCGGACGAGATAGCCTCCCAGCTTGCATCAGCCCCAATTTCAGGCGAAGTTGAAAGGGTAATCTTCTGCCGCCACGCTCTTACGCTCATGTACCCGGAATACTGCCCGGACGTGAACCTCTTCTCACAGTCATTGGGTAGCGCACTCCCCTGGCTCTACATAGACTTTGGCGACATTATCCAGAACGAAGACGTAACTGAATCTTCATCAAGAAGCGTTGCAAGCAGCAGTAAAATCAAGGCGGACAAGCAGTCTGCTTACGACAAGGCAATGAAGCAGTATGTTGCAGAAGCAGAGAAAACACATGCGGATGAGCGGAAAAGCAAAGTGTCTGCCTATGTTGACTACGAAGTAAAGCGCGATGCAATCGAGAAGTACTTCTCCACGCTCAAGAGCTACAACTTTGCACCTTTGTTTGCAAATCTTCTGGACAAGGAATGGCTGGATGACATTATTTCGGAAACAAATACAACGGTAAGCGTTGGTATTGCCGGTGGCGTAAGCTTTGCAAATGCAAACCCAAGCATAGACTTTAAGCTGGGCATCCTTGTTAAGTTTGAGCTTGAAAACAGAATCGCAGTAAGCGTTTCTTCCACATCACTCTTTGCAATCAGCTCACCTAAAAAGAAAGATGTTAAGGAGATTCAGGCAAAGTTTAACGAAAAGTTCCCAGACGGACACTTTAGCGAAGATGACATTAAAGATTACATGGATACAATGAACAACATGGATCTTAAGGATGAACTTGGACTTGACAGCTGGGTATTCGATGCATCTGAGAAAATCCAGAACTCTTCAAGCGCAACTGGATTCCGTCCTACAAAGGATGCAAAGAGCCTTCATAAGGTAGTAAACCCAATCCCGCAGTTGCCGATTGTGCTTACCTTTGATGCTCAGTTTGACATCCTGTTCAAGATTGCGGCTGTAGCAGAGCTTGACAACTTTACCGTAGGGGGAATCTACATGACTGTGTTTGACTGCAAGGCTGGCATTGACTGGGGCTTCAGGGATTACTTCTGTGGATTCCCAGTAGTAACAACCTTCTGGTACGACAGCTATGCAGCCTGCAACCGCTACAGCGAGAATGCAGCTTTTGCAGGACTTACTTCTGTAGACGAAAGAGATGTTTTCATGGGAAGCGGCTTAAAGTTTACAATCTGTCCGGTTCTTGAGTTCCGTGGCGGAGTAGGTCTTGGCTACAGCATTCTTGGTGCAAGCGCGGATGTTACCGTAGGAGCCAAGGTAGACTTCTACGCACCGCTTAATGCATACCTGACCTATGGAATCAAGGGAAATGGCGATGTGGCACTTGTACTGGATATGGATATGGATGCCGGCTTTACGGTATGCGGCGATGTCCAGTTCTGCCTTGATCCGCCAATCATTTCTACCAAGAGATGGAATTACGACATCCCTGGCTTAAAGGAGCAATGCCTGTGGCAGATTTTCCGCCTGAGAGTAGAAAACTTTGAAGTAACAAAGAAGGAAGGACCTAAGAGAAAGGTTTAATAAACCAGTTCTAAAACTTCCTTTCTTGGAGCACACCGCTTTTTTAACTGCCCCTTCGGGGGCGGTTTTTTTGTTACGGGATGTCCACAATGCGCAAATTGATAGCGACATGGATGTCGCGTCTTTTGTTGGCAAAAATGACCGGCAAGTTTTCCGCAGGAAAACTTGCGGGGAAAAAATGACAAGGATGGCATTTTTTCCCCGCTTTGCGGGGTTCCGCGGGTCCCTTCCCGCTCCATTACCGGTGGCCAGGGCTCCCGAAACCACCCTCCGCATCAGAAACATCGTTTATATAACCTGCCGGAGCTTTGTTTCTGCTTCAACCACCGGCAACGCGTTCCGCGCCCCTCCAATCCCGGCTAGGTTTGATTCGCGCGGAAGGGTTGCATACCCCGCACCTTGGGGCGGAATAAGGGTATGCAACCCTGACTGCAATACCTTTTAAGAACAACGCACCCCTCGTTGGTTCGCATAAGGATGTTTTTATACAAGGGGATTTTGTTTTATGAGGAACTCATACCCTGTAGCTTGCTGCGGGGGGCGTTGATTCGCAAGAACGCGGTCTGCAAACCTAGGTCTTTACAAAGAAAGGTTCTGCTTAATAATAAAGGTCAGGGGGCAAACATGAAAAGAAGATTCCTTATTCCACTTTTAACCGCTTTTTTAGCAAGTGCCCTGCTTTTTTCTTTTTCTTCATGCTCAAAGGGTGACGACAAAGACGACGATGAAGACAACATTGACTGGTCACAGGTTACTGTATATGGATACGGAGAGGACGAAGTAACCAACTGCTTTAACGCAATAAACACTTTCCGCACAAGCAATACTTGGTATTGGAATGAAAACAATACTTCACAGGTGCCAGTTACCGGAAGGTCTGCCTTTGTGCTTAACCAAGACTTGTGCCAGGTTGCAGAAATCCGTGCAAAGGAACTCTTAAAAAGATTTTCGCACACAAGACCAAACGGAAAGGGCTGCTTTACCGCTTTCCAAGACGCAGGCGTATCGCTTAGCGCAAAAGGTGAATGTATTGCCGCAGGATATTCCACAGGAGTCAGCGTAAAAGAAGGCTGGCAGGAAGAGAATAAAAACTACGCAGGTCAGGGACACAGGCGAATTCTTCTTGCATCTAACGCAACAAAAGTTGGCATTGCATACGTCTATTATCCTGATTCCGACTACCACTACTACTGGGCACTCGTCACCGCCGATTAGCCAAAGCAACCTGTCATCCCGAATTTAATTCGGAGTCTCTGCACCGTATCCATCCCCAGTTTGCCAAGAAATCCTGGTGGTTGAGCCCTACGCCACACTTGTGCGTACTTGCTACAAGTGAGTATCGAAGCCGCCATCTTGTGCAACCTCCAAACCGCAAAACGCATCCCTGTAAAATAACCAGCTGGATGTGTATCTGCCGTCTTTCCCAAAACAGGCATTTCTGCTACACTTGCCCGCATGGAAGACATCATCAGGTACGACGGAATCATTCTGGACATAGACGGAACCATCTGGAACACAACGGGCATAGTTGCTGTCGCGTGGAACAGGGCAATAGACATGAGCGGATTTAACGCAAAGAAAGTTGTTGCCCAAGACTTGCAGAAGGAATTTGGAAAGACCATGGACAAGATAGCGGAATCCCTCTGGCCAGACCTGAATGCAGACGAACGCGCCATTCTTATTACTGCATGCTGTGCCCAGGAACAGGAAGCCCTTTACAAACTGGACATGGACATAACCTACCCCGGAGTAGTGGAAACAGTAAAAGAGCTTTCCGGCCTGAATAATTTCTATGTCGTAAGCAACTGTCAGAAAGGCTACATAGAACTTACCCTGCAAAAAACAGGTCTTGAACTCTACGTCCGCGACTTTGAATGCTACGGCCGTACCGGTAAGGGCAAGGCAGAAAACCTAATGATGCTTGTTTCCCGTAACCAAATCACTTCTCCGCTCTACATAGGAGACACACAAACCGACTGCGACGCATGCAAACAGGCTGGCATACCCTTTGTTTGGGCATCCTACGGCTTTGGAAGTGCAGATTCCTACCTTGCAAAGCTAAAGCGCTTCTCCGACCTTACGCAAATCCTTTCGCACTAAAGGGGAATTTTTATGCTTTACATATTCGACATGGGCGGTGTGGTAACAAACGATGCTGACGGTAGCCGGGTAATCGGAGACATGCTTGGTCTTGGCAGGGAAGAATTCCGTAAGATTTGCATGGAAGACAAAGACGGTAGGGGAGACCTTCTTCTTAATGTAAGCGACGGAAAAATCACCGCAAAGGAATTCTGGAAGATATTTGAAGAGAGGAGCGGCATTCACGCAAGAACCGACTGGTGGCACGCTCTATTCCACCCCCAGCTGAACGAAGGAACTGCATCCATAATAAAAAGACTTCGCAAAGAAGGACACCGCCTTGTCTGCGGAACAAACACGATGGAAAGCCACTATGCAAACCACGTTGAACGGGGAGACTACGCTCTCTTTGACCAAACCTATGCCTCTTTCCAGATGGGAGTTTCAAAGCCGGACACAGAATTCTGGAAGATAATACTTATTTCGGAAGGGTGCGACGCAAAGGATGCCGTCTTTATTGATGACCGAAAGGAAAACTGCGAAGCGGCCGCATCACTTGGAATAAAGGCAATCCATTTTACCAGCGCAGAAGCCCTTGAAAAAGAATTGGAAAATTTATAAAAGTCAGGCGGGTTGGCGGAGAGGGATTTTTTTTCGTACTTGCCAAGCAATATCGAGCCACGGATGGCGACTTAGCGCATGCAGAATTGCATGGCGATTCTGCAATCATAAAAAAATCCACGGAGG
>JAGACC010000313.1 GCA_017614295.1 Treponema sp. | reverse complement strand
TGAACTTATGGAACTTGCGCGCGACGAAAAAACTGTAACCGAACTTATGCGTGACGGAGCAAAAATACTTACCGTAAATGATGTGATGGATGGCGTTGCAGACATGATAAATGAAGTTCAGGTAGAGGCAACTTTTCCCGATGGAACAAAGCTGGTTACTGTTCACAACCCAATACGCGAATGTGCGGAATAAAGGAAGGCTGTATGAAAATTGGCGAAGTAATTTCCTGCAACGAAAAAATAGAGCTTAATAAAGGAAGAAAAACGATAAGCCTTCTTGTTAAAAATATTGGGGACAGGCCTGTTCAGGTTGGATCACACTTTCACTTTTTTGAAGTAAACAAATGCCTTTCCTTTGACAGAAAAACTGCATTTGGTTTTAGGCTTGATATTCCTTCCGGTATGTCCGTACGCTTTGAACCTGGCGAAGAAAAAACGGTTCAGCTTTGCAGCTTTGGCGGAAAATCAGAAATCTACGGACTTAACAATCTTACTAACGGGGTGGCAAAATGAGTTGTACAATAGATGGAAAAAAATATGCTGCAATGTACGGTCCTACTATTGGCGATAAGATTCGACTTGCGGATACAAATCTTATAATTCAGGTTGAAAAAGATTTTACTGTATACGGTGACGAGGCGAAATTTGGCGGTGGCAAAACCCTGCGCGACGGAATGGGGCAGTCCGTAAACACAACGCGTGAAGGTGGAGACCTAGACCTTGTAATTACAAACTGCGTCATTCTTGATTACACTGGAATCTACAAGGCAGACATAGGAATTAAGGACGGAAAAATTGCCGGTATAGGAAAGGCTGGAAACCCGGACACAATGGACGGTGTAACTCCCGGAATGACTGTTGGTGCTGCAACAGAAGCTTTGGCAGGCGAAGGTCTTATTGTTACGGCTGGCGGAATTGATACCCATATCCACTTTATTTCTCCCGAACAGGTTGGTACTGCTTTGTGCTCCGGAGTTACAACTATGATTGGCGGAGGAACTGGCCCTGCAGATGGAACTAATGCCACTACCTGTACACCCGGTAAGTGGAACCTTGAGATGATGATTAAGGCGGCAGAAGATTTCCCCATGAACATTGGCTATCTTGGAAAGGGAAACTGCTCCAACAAAGAAAAGCAGAGTGAACTTGTTGCGCAAATTAAGGCTGGTGCTTGCGGTTTAAAAATTCACGAGGACTGGGGAACAACTCCTGCGGCTATAGATGCGGCTCTTACCATTGCGGACCAATATGACGTTCAGGTTTGCATCCACACGGACACTTTGAACGAGGCTGGTTGTGTTGAAGATACGCTAAAGGCAATCAATGGTAGAACAATGCACACCTATCATACGGAAGGAGCCGGCGGTGGACATGCACCGGATATTCTTAAGGTAGCGGGACACGCTAACATAATTCCTGCTTCTACAAATCCGACTATGCCTTTTACCGTAAACACACTTGACGAACATCTTGATATGCTTATGGTTTGCCACCATCTGGACAACAAAATAGAAGAGGATGTTGCTTTTGCGGATTCGCGTATACGGCCGGAAACTATTGCTGCAGAGGATGTTCTTCATGACATGGGTGCGCTAAGCATTATGAGCAGCGACTCTCAGGCTATGGGACGCGTTGGAGAAGTTATAACCCGTACCTGGCAGACAGCCCACAAGATGAAGGAAGAGCGTGGTCCTCTTGCAGAAGATTCAGAAGAAAACGACAACTACCGGGCAAAGCGCTATGTTTCCAAGTATACAATTAATCCTGCTATTGCCCATGGAATTTCAGACTATGTTGGTTCTCTGGAAAAGGGTAAGGTTGCAGATCTTGTTTTGTGGAACCCTGCATTCTTTGGCGCAAAACCGGATATGGTTATAAAAGGCGGAGCAATAATTCTTTCCAAGATGGGAGATTCCAATGCCTCTATTCCAACATGCCAGCCCATTTATTACAGGAACATGTTTGGCTATTACGGTAAGGCAAAGTATATGACCTGCTTAACATTTATGTCTAAGGCTGCAATTGAAGAAAGGTTGCCGGAAAAACTTGGTCTTAAAAAAATATGTCTTCCTGTAAAGAATTGCCGCGGAATTGGCAAAAAGGATTTAAAGTTTAACGATGCACTTCCTGTTATAGATGTTGACCCGGAAAACTACCATGTTACGGCAGACGGAATTCCCATTGTAAGTAAACCTGCAAAAGAGCTTCCTCTTGCGCAAAGATATTTTATGTTCTAGGAGAATTCATGATATACACAAAAATACTTGGCAAAGTGGATGATGCAGATTTTAAAGGCAAAGCTGTTGACTACATTGACTTTGAATGGCACGAGACATATTCAAAGTTCCACAGAAAAACTTCCAGAAGCGGACGTGATGTTGCCATAAGTCTTGATGATTCAATTCTAAAAATAGGGATTAAGCCAGGTGATGTTTTTGGAATTGAATCTGACGGAACCGTGCTTGCGGCTGATGTTCTTGAAACAGACATTCTTAGCGTAAGACTTGTAAAGGCGGATTTCTTTTCTATTGCAAAGGTTGCATACGAGATAGGAAACTGCCACGCACCGCTTTTTTTAGGCAAAGAGGAAAACGAGCTTATCACGATTTTTAATGAACCAATGCAGAGGCTTTTGGAAGGACTCCACGCAATAGATGTGAAAGTTGAAAAGCGGAATGAAAAGCTTGATTTTTCAAAGCAGATTTCTTCGATCGTTGGACATGGGCACGGTCATTCCCACGGACATTCGCATGAACATTGATTTTGAGCTTTTGCAGCTTAACGACTCAACTTTTCCGATTGGAGCCTACACCCTTTCATGGGGGCTGGAAACATTCGTGCAGCAAAAAATTATTCATGACAGTGAATCAGCACTTTCTTTTTTGCAGTCTGACATTGAATCAAATTTTTTGACCAGTGAACTTCTTCCTGTCCGCTTAGCTTATGAGTATGCACAAAAGGGTGACTGGGAAAAAGTTTTAAACCTTGACCAAATATACAATGCCGCTAAAAATGCAAAAGAAATCAGGGTGGGAAGTAAAAAGATTGCAGCGCGTTTTTTTAAGACCGTAGGCTTGTGGCAAAAAGAGGAGCTGGGTCTTTGTTCATTAGTGGAAGTAAAACACTTTCCTCTAATCTATGGAGCCTACTGTGCCATGCGCAAAATAAAAAAGGAATCAGCTTTGCAGGCATTTTTGTACAGCCAGTTTTCTGCTCGGGTTACAACACTTGTTAAGCTTATTCCTTTGAGCCAGAATGAGGGACAAAAAATTCTTCATTCTCTTTTTGAGGAATTTACAAAGATGCTCTTCGATGTTGAATCTTTTGGAGAGGATGATTTGTGCCGCTCTTGTCCTTCCGTAGAAATAAGGGGTATGCAGCACGAATATTTATATACAAGGCTATATATGAGCTGAACAAGATTACGGTTCAAGCTGGGGAAACTATAAGAAAGGAGAGCTTATGCGTTTTACAAAAATAGGTGTGGCGGGACCGGTTGGTTCAGGGAAGACTGCTCTTGTAGAAGCACTTACCAGACGGCTTGCGGAAAAATATTCAATAGGTGTTATTACAAACGATATTTACACAAAAGAGGATGCGGAATTTCTTGTTGCACATTCAGTTCTTCCAAAAGAAAGAATTGTTGGCGTTGAAACAGGAGGCTGTCCTCATACGGCTATTCGTGAAGATGCTTCCATGAACCTAGAGGCAGTGGATGAACTAAAGGCACGTTTTCCGGACATTGAGCTTATGTTTATAGAAAGCGGAGGGGACAATCTTTCTGCAACATTTTCCCCGGAACTTGTTGATGCGACAATCTTTGTTATTGACGTAGCGGAAGGAGACAAGATTCCCCGTAAGGGTGGGCCTGGAATAATGAGGAGCAACCTTCTTGTGATTAACAAAATAGACCTTGCGCCTTTGGTTGGGGCTAGCCTTGAAGTTATGGCTCGTGATTCTAAGATGATGCGCGGAGACAAACCCTTTGTTTTTACGAATATTAGAAGCGGAGAGGGAGTAGACGAAGTGATTGCATTTCTGGACAGGAATGTGTTTTTTTCTGATTTGGAAGACGGCAATTGATTTATGAATCACTTTGCATCCCCTTCCAGGTTTGAAATTACTGCCAGCCGTTCCGCATCGAGAAAGACTTTTATAAAAGACAGTTTTTTTACTTCTCCCTTTAAGATAATGAAGCCCTTTGCTCAGGATGATGGCGGTATAGCAGTTTTTTTGCAAAGCGCAAGTCCTGGAATTCTTGAAGGCGATGTTCAGCTGCATAGGATAAAGGTAGAGCAAGGTGCTAGCCTTGAAATTAGAAGCCAATCCTTTGAAAAAATATTTAAAATGGACAAGGGAAAAAGTGCAGAGCGTAAAATCTTTGCAGAGCTTATGGAAAATTCAAGCTTGATTTATAGGCCTCTTCCCTGTATTCCTTTTTCCAAGAGCAATTTTTCTTCTACAACAGAAATTTCTCTTTCTAAAAATTCCCGCATGATTTATGAAGACTGCATCTGTGCAGGACGCTGTGCTTCCGGGGAAATTTTTGACTTTACCCTTTACAAAAACCTTATAAAAATTTTCCGTGAAAAAAAACTTGTTTTTTATGACAATCTTTTTCTTGAGGGGAGCGACGGAAAAGATAATCCTGTGCTCAAGGAAAGGCTTTTGGAAAAAACGATGTTTGCAGGTTTTACCCACTGCGGCAGTATGCTAATTTTTGGCTATTCAGATAAAGTTGACATTAAAAAAATACGCAGCACCCTTTCTCTAAAAGAAAAACTCCTCTACACGGAAGAAAATACAAGTTCGGGTAATGATGGAAAGCAGACTATTTTAGTCGAAGCTTCGGAAAATGACTGTGGTGATTTTATAATCCGGTGCCTGTCGCGTAGTGCGGAAAAAATTCAGAAAGCTTTTGAGCAAGTTAGAAATATTTTGAAATGATTGCTAAAAACAAAAAAAATGCCGCGAAAGGTTTAATTTTTTTTTACTTTTTATGAGGAGGTTTAAAACCTTCCGCGGCGGAGTGTAATTTTACCCGATGGCCATCTTTGACTGAATTAGTGAAGAGTCTGCTTCTTTTGTAAGTCCGCTTAGAGTAATGGAACCCTTGTCCATAACATAATAGCTGTCACTTACTTCAAGAACAAAATCAAGATACTGCTCAACAATCAGGACCGTAATTCCAAGCTCCCTGTTTACGCGCTGAATTGCTGTTGCAATGTCTTCTATGATTGACGGCTGGATTCCTTCTGTTGGCTCATCAAGAATCAAT
>JAGACC010000312.1 GCA_017614295.1 Treponema sp. | reverse complement strand
GCGCTTAATGTAGTTTGCAGTAATGCGGGCCACAAGCGGAGAAAGCGAAAGTACGCCTATAAGGTTTGGAATCATCATAAGACCGTTAAAGGTGTCGCTAAGGTCCCATGCAAGGTCAAGCTTCATTATGCATCCAAAGAAAATCATTGCAACAAAGAGTCCCTTGTAGATGAACTGTGTCTTTTCGCCAAAGATGTACTGCCATGCAGTTGCACCGTAGTGGCTCCATCCAAGTGTCGTAGAAAAGGCAAAAAGCAGAATTGCAATCGCTATGAACTTTGAACCGCCAGAACCAAAGACTGTGCCAAAGGCTTCACCAACAAGACCTGCCCCTGCTCCCTTAGAAATAACGGCACCGGTTTCCAAATCCACGCAGCCGGAAGAAAGAACTACAAGAGCTGTAAGTGTACAGACGATTATTGTGTCCGCAAAGACTTCAAAGATTCCCCACATTCCCTGCTGAACAGGTTCCTTTACGTTAGAGCTTGAGTGTACCATTACGGATGAACCAAGACCAGCCTCGTTACTAAAAGCACCGCGCTTAAAGCCCCAAGTTATAGCCTTCTGAACTCCGTAGCCAACAAGTCCGCCTCCAGCCGCACGAAGGGCAAATGCACCCTTGAATATAGCGGAAAATACCTGTGGAACAGCAGAAGCATTGCTAAGGATTACTACAAGAGCACCAATAATGTACAAAAGAGCCATAAAAGGAACAAGCTTTTCAGAAACACTTGCAACACGCTTTAGACCGCCAAGTATAACCAAAGCCGCAATAATAACAAGGACAACACCTGTTACCCAAGCCGGTACGCTGAATGCACTGGTCATGTTTCCTGCAATAGAGTTAACCTGGCTCATGTTACCAATACCAAAGCTTGCCAAAAGGCAGAAGAGGCAGAAAAGGAAGGCAAGTACGCAGCCAATCTTCTTCATGCCTTTGTAGCCGCCAAGACCGTCCTTCAAGTAGTACATTGCTCCGCCGCGCCATTCACCAGTTGCACTCTTTCTGCGGAAGTATATACCAAGCACGTTTTCTGAATAATTTGTCATCATGCCGAATATGGCCATAACCCACATCCAGAATATTGCTCCGGGACCACCAGCGATTATTGCAGTTGCAACACCAACAATATTTCCTGTTCCGATTGTTGCAGCCATAGCAGTGCAAAGACTCTGAAACTGAGAGATAGCCTTATTGTCTTTTGCAGTATGAGCCGTTATGTGGCGGTCAGTAAAAATAGCGCCAATTGTTTTTTTAATCCAATGGGCAAAGTGTGTAAACTGAAACCCCTTGTTCACAAGGGTCATGATTATACCGGCCGCAAAAAGCAATACGATTCCGAAAACACCCCAAACAACGCCGTTAACCGCGCCGTTCACCTTTGCTATGACGTCTATCATAAGCACCTCCACAACATAAAAAAAAGGCACAGAATCATGACAAGTCATAACGCTGCGCCTTTGCTACTATGGACAGTATTGCATAAAAACACAATCTTGTCTACTGGTACAAGCTACCAGCCCCAAGTATTGCCCTGGTCTATAACGTTTTTTGTGTAGGGAGAATCCCTAAAGGAATAGTAAACCTTTGTTACGTTTGGATGGTCGGGATTGGTAAAACTATTCCCGGTAAATTCTATGTTGCGGCACTTGTTGAACACTATTACGGCCTGATGCGTTCCATAGCCTGTGTTTATACCAGTGTTGTTCCTAAACCTAACGCTTTGAACCCAACCAAGTCCAGTCTGCCACCCGCCGCAGTGCCAAACTCCATGATGAAAATTGTTAACAGAGTTTCCTTCTATAAGAATGTCTCCAGTGGAATACGCTTCTTTTGCAGGAACCTTTTCCGCTCCAGTGCTAAATCCAGTCTCTCCGTCATAAAGGCTGTTGCCCCTTATGATTATGTGCTGACCGCCGTCACAGTAGATGCTTCCAGCCGTAGCATTCGGGGAGACGCAGTTTTTTACAGTGTTACCGTAGATGTAAATGTAGCGGGCAAAGTCCTTTGAAGGATCCTTGCAGTATTTATAGTTTCCGCCAACGTCTATGCCTATGTTTCCGGTTGTGTCTATAGTGTTGTGAATAAGGTTAACATATTCCACGTTTGCGGTTACGGTAAGACATTCAGCCCAGCCTGTTGCCATGTTGCTAAAACTATTGTTGCTTATAAAGATATTATTTATAGTGCTGCTAGTGGAATTTCCGTAGACTATTATTCCGTTTGTTGTACCGTGGTCTGTAGGATGAGTTGTCTTTAGGTTTTTAAAGGTACAGTTGTTTATTACTATGTGGTTTGCAGGAGGATATACTCCTATGCCGCCTCCGCCGTTTTTTACATGCGTGTGGTCTTTAAATGTAAGGCCTTCAATCTTTAGGTAGGAGCAGTCTTCTATCTTAAGGATTTTGTTGTCGTTAGCAGTTATGTTCTCGCCAGAAAGTGCAGCCCCGCTTGCACCCTTGATTGTTATGTAGTTGCTGGCACTTCCATGAATAGAAGTAAGCTTTATTCTTTCTGATTTTGTGAACCTTCCCTGTACAATGAGAGTGTCTCCCGGCTGTAAAACTCTTTTGGCAACATCAAAAGTTTTAAATGGACTAGAGCTTGTTCCGCTACCTTCACTTGAAGCGCTTGCAGAAATATAATAAGTGTTTCCGCTGCAGGGAACATTCGGACTTGTAATATCCCCCATGTAGCCAGTCAGTATTCCGTCCAAGACAGGAGTGGTAAATTCAGCATCATCGTCATCATCACCGCCTCCGCCGCCGCAACCCGTTACAAGAGGAATAAAAGCCAATACAGACAGTGCAAGGGCCAATAAACTCTTTTTAAAAAACAACTTCTCCGATTCTTTTGTTAAACTTAAAAACTGAAAATCTCTCATGGCACTTTTATACTAAAATGGCATGAAAAATACAACACTTTTTTTTAGTACAAAAAACCTTAAAAATTTCAGAATCAAGGGCAAATTCACCCCATTTAGGCAAAAAAAATACCGGACGGCAAGCACCATCCGGCATCTTTTAAAGGTCACTTAGCAACCGGGTTACTCAAAAGAAAGCTTTAAGCGGCCCGGCTAATGACATATCTTGTATAAAACAAGAATCTAAGCTTATTTGCTTGTGATAAGCAAAGTCTTTGAATCAAGCTTGAGGGTTGAATCAACAGCGCCCTTCTTGCCCATCTTCAAAATCTTAACCTGTGTTCCGTTTGCCTTAGAAGCAACAAGGTGAACAACAGCTGTAAAATAAGGAAGAATAGCCTTTGGAGCCTGGTCTTCAAGATCCTCGCTAGTAGATGTAGCGCTAATCCAAACCTTTACCTTTGCAGCCTTTGCATAGCTTGCAACAGACTGAATATCGTTTTCCTTTACCTTTGCAAAGTCAACACCGTCAATAACAACACCAGCAACAGCGATTCCGCCTGCCTTGAGTGCGTTAAGAGTGTTTACTACCTTTTCCAGGTTAAAGTTGTCCTGGTTAAAGTTAAGGATTGTGCGGTTGCGGTTAAGCTGTTCCTTTACGTCTGCTGCGTTAGGAAGTGGCTTCTTCTTGGAGATTTCGTTAAAGATTCCATCGTACCAAGAAATTACGTTGTCTGACTTCTGGTCAAAAGAAACGTGAACAAGCTGCTTGTTGTTCAGAAGGGTATCCATACCGAACTGTACAAGAACAGATGTCTTTCCCAAACCTTTCTTTGAAGTCAAAAGACCAAGCTCACCAGCCTTAAGACCACCGTTTGCAACTTCGTCAAAAGCGCGGACTGGGCTGCGTTCAAAAAGTTCCTGTTTAGCCATTGCTTACTCCTTATTTGCCAGCCTGCTCAGCCTTGCGTTTTTCCTGATACTTCTTCATCAGTTCATCTGCAACAGCGTTAGGCACCTTTGCGTACTTTTCGAATTCCATTGTAAATTCTGCCTTACCCTGTGTTGAAGAGCGGAGAATTGTAGAGAATCCGAACATTTCAGAAAGAGGAACTTCGGCGTTTACCGTAGAAGTGTTGTTTTCATCTGTTGAATCGATGATAACACCGCGTCTCTGGTTGATAAGGCCGAACATGTTACCCTGGAATTCTGTAGGACCTGCAATCTGTACCTTCATGATAGGTTCAAGAATTGCTGGCTTTGCCTTCTGGTAGCCTTCGCGGAAAGCAAACAAAGCTGCTGTCTGGAATGCCTGGTCAGAAGAGTCAACTGGGTGATACTGACCATCGTTGATTGTCATCTTTACGCCAACAACCGGAGCTCCGATGAGGGAACCCTTTTCCATAGCCTTCTTAAAGCCCTTGTCACAAGACGGGATGTATTCGTTAGGAATAGCACCACCCTTGATTGAGTCTACGAATTCGTAGTCTTTGTCTGCGAGAGGTTCCATAAAGCCTGCTACGCGACCGTACTGACCGGAACCACCAGTCTGCTTCTTGTGTGTGTAGTTGAATTCAGCACGCTGTGTGATAGATTCGCGGTAAGCTACTTCTGGCTGTGAAACTTCTACTTCGCACTTGTATTCGCGCTTCATGCGTTCTACGTAAACTGCAAGGTGGAGCTCACCCATACCCTTGATGATTGTCTGGTTAGATTCAGGATCAACGTATGTCTGGAATGTCGGGTCTTCCTTTGTAAAGCGGTTAAGAGCCTTTGCCATGTTTGCAGCATCAGACTTGTTCTTTGGAGCAATAGCTTCAGAAATAACCGGGTTAGGAACGTACATAGACTGCATTGTGTAGTTCAATCCGCCACCGCAGAATGTATCACCGGAAGCACAGTCAACACCGAACAAAGCGATAATGTCGCCCGGCTGACCTTCGTTAATATCTTCCATTGCAGCTGCGTTCATACGAACAATGCGTCCAACCTTGAACTTCTTCTGTGCGCGTGTGTTAAAGAGTTCATCACCCTTAACAATCTTACCCTGGTAGATACGAGTGTAAGTAAGCTGACCATACTGACCGTCATCAAGCTTGAATGCCAAGGCAACGCAAGGCTTGTCTGCTGTATTGAAGATTTCTACCTGAGCTTCGTTGTTGTCGCGGTCAAGAGCAAAGTTGTGAACTTCTGTTGGGTTAGGCAGGTAGCGCTCAACTGCATCGAGAACAGGCTGGATACCCTTGTTCATGTGTGCTGAACCGCAGAATACGCCAACGAACTGTTCTGCAAGTGTACCCTTGCGGATTGCTTCGATAACCTTTGCGTCTTCTACATCGTCGTAGCCCTTTTCCATGAGCTCTTCCATGAGGGAGTCATCAAACATGGATGCTGCATCGAGGAGCTGCTCACGCTTTTCCTTTGCCTGGTCAAGCAATTCTGCAGGGATTTCTGCAACGCGAACTTCTTCACCGTCGTGGCCTTCAAAGTAGTAAGCCTTCATAGCGATAAGGTCAACTACACCCTGGAGCTTGTCTTCAAGTCCGATCGGGATTTCCATCATATATGCATTAAGACCGAGTTTTTCGCGAAGCTGCTGGCATACGCGGATAGGGTTGGCACCCTGGCGGTCACACTTGTTAACAAATGCAATGCGGGGTACATGATAGCGCTTAAGCTGGCGGTCTACAGTGATTGACTGGGACTGAACGCCTGCAACAGCACAAAGAATCATGATAGCACCGTCAAGAACGCGGAGTGAGCGCTCTACTTCTACGGTAAAGTCTACGTGGCCTGGGGTGTCGATCAAGTTGATCGTGATGTCCTTCCACTGAACCTGTGTAGCAGCTGACTGGATTGTGATTCCGCGTTCGCGCTCCAAGTCCATTGAATCCATTACAGCGCCTACACCGTCTTTTCCATGAACTTCATGAATCTGGTGAATCTTGTTACAGTAAAACAAAATACGTTCAGATGTAGTTGTTTTACCTGAGTCAATGTGGGCACTGATACCGATATTACGAACTTTAGTAATATCAAAAGCCATATTGTGTACCTCTCAAAAAAGAATTCATAAGTAACAATTCGCGAAACAAAGACAATTTCGCATAATGTATATTATTATCGCATTACTTTACTAGAAATAACCAGAAAATTCAATAGGTACGGAGGACTTTAGGAACAATTTCTGGAAAATCTTTACTGAATTTCACAAGAAAATGAGAATTTCGCATTGACGCACAAGGAATCACCCCTAAAGCTAAGCGCCAAAGAAGAATCAACTTTTTCGCCATTCAATTTTCCTCCTATTATGTTAGCAGTCGCACCGCCCCCTATGCTAAGGGAAAATTCATCAGGAAAAACTTCCGGCCGCAAAGAAAACTTTACAGAAAGAGCATCCTTCTCCCCCGACCTCTTGCCGGAAAGGGACACAGACGAGCGAAAGGCATCAAAATTCTGCTTCCAGGAAAGACCCGCCTTGTAAACGCTTTCTTTTTCAGCCTCAAATTCTCCGCTTGCATAAAAAGAAAGTGCAGCCCTACCCCGGTTAAGCGAAAAATCAGCCCTAAGCAAGTCACGATTCCTACCTTCATCCTTAGCAGAAAAAGCAGAAGAAGAGCCGTAAACCGTCCGCCGCAAAGAAGAACCTGCCCTAAAAAGTGAATCCTTTACGTAAAAAGCATGGGAAGCACAGGCAAAAAACTGCCTTGTAACATCGGAAGCAGAACCGCTAGCCGTAATAAGCCCAGAGTCTGCGCTGTACAGTCCCGCAGAAAAAGACGTAACCCCCAAAGAAGAAGGAAAGTCAAAGCCGTCCACCGTCCTAAACCAGCGGTAAAAGCCCCCGGAAGGATTCTGGTTAGCCCCAAAGACAGAAGAAGACTTTGCAAACGGAAGCTTAAGATTTAAAACTCCCAAGGCAGCGGCATAATTCTGCTCATCATAAGGAAGACTTTTGCTAAACCAAGAAGAAGAATATTCCTTTCCATGCCTAAAGCCACCTGCAGCAAGACCCGCTTCCAAAAGACAGCCCTTTGCAAATTCAAACGGAAGGTTAAGGCTAAGAGCTTTTGCCCCATCCTTAGAATACATGGCACAAAGTTCCGGCTTAAAAGAAGAACTCCCCACCCCAATGCTTGCAAATAAAGATTCATCCCTTTGGG
>JAGACC010000311.1 GCA_017614295.1 Treponema sp. | reverse complement strand
GTAGTTGTAGACCCTCTTTGCATCTTTTACGATATTGTAGATATAGGCTGCACTTTCGCACTGGCCCGGATGGTTTTTTATTGAACTGACCTTTGCGCGGAAGGGAACGTCTTTTCCCTGCAGGATTTCAGATGCGGCTGCCGTTAAAAAGTCCGAAAGGTTTGCAAGGCGCTCTGCCTTTTTCCATGCAAGGGCTGCAACTGCCGTCATTACCGAGGTTCCGTTCATAATTGCAAGGCCTTCCTTTGCCTCCAGTGGAAGGGGTTTTATGCCTTCTGCTTCAAAGGCCTGCATTGTTGGGACAACCTTTCCCTTGTAGTAAACGTCGCGCTCTCCGTACATGACGGCACCCAGGTAGGCAAGGGGCGTAAGGTCTCCTGATGCACCGACAGATCCAAGCTGCGGGATTACAGGAATTATGTCTTTGTTAAGGAGTGTCTCCATCATGCGGGCAAGTTCTTCCCTGATTGCGGAGTGTCCTCCCTTTACATTTGAATTTAGGCGGCAAAGGACAACGGCTCTTCCTGTTTCCCTGTCAAACTTCGGTCCAAGACCTATTCCGTGGTAGCTTACGATTGAATGCTGCAGGGCGGCGGCTTTTTCCGGGTTTACCTGTCCGTCGCAGGAATCGCCGAATCCTGTGGTAACGCCGTAAGTGGGTAAGCCCTTTGCAATGTAGCTCATAAGGAATTCGCGGGATTTTCGCAGGGTTTCCCAAAATGATTTTTCTTCCGAAAGTGCTATGCCGGCTTTTCCTTCTGCAACTTGGCATACTTTTTCTATTGTAAGAGATTCACCGTCAACAATAATTGCATTCATGATGAATATTATTGTATATATGGAAGAAAAATTCAATTGTCTTAAAAATCGTACGAGAGGCATGAGGCCGGATTGGAAGGGCCCGCCTAAGGCGGGTTGCGGTAGCAATGGAGCGGGTAGGGACCCGCGGAACATGGGAAAAATGCCCTCCTTTGCATTTTTCCCCACGAGTTTTCGATGAAAACTCGCCGTATTGCAGTGCAAACAGATGACGCGGCCTCCATGCCGCTGCTTGTTCTAGTCATAGGGGAAAATGCAAAGAATGCTGGACGGTTCCGAAGGACCGGTCACAGTGGAAAATAGGCTGCCGTCCAAAAATAATACATAATATTAATTTAAGATTAATTTTATGTGTTCTTTAAAAACCTATCGTTGACTATTAAGGCAACTATTGATATTATAGACATAATGAATGTTATGCTAGGGATTTCTGCTGCCGGTGGTATTGGAATTGGCAAAGTTTTCATACTGCCCGAAAGTCAGGATCTTGTAATTCCTCAAAATAAAATTTCCTCTGAAGCCGTAGCGGAAAACTGGAAGCGTTTTGAAGATGCCGTTGAAGATGTTCAGGAAGAAATTGACAGTCACCTTAAGACTCTTGATTCGGAAAACCTTCAGCGGGTTATTTTTGAAACTTACCAGCTTATGCTTACCGACCCTGTCTTTACAAAAGAGCTAAAGGCAGCCTTGGAGACGGAACTTTATAATATAGAATACATTCTTCAGAAAAAGACTGCGGAATATGCCCAAAAGCTTAGGAGCAGCGGAAACGACTACCTGGCAGAACGCTCACACGACATAGAAGATGTTTTTGGCAAAGTCATGAACATTCTTCTGGACTACCATCCCTTTAACATAAACGATGTCCCCGACGGTTCAATCATTGTTGCAAAGGAAATGAAAACCAGCGACACTGTTATCCTTAGCAAGCGTAAAATTGCAGGTCTTGCGCTAACGGAAGGCGGTGTTGCAAGCCATGTTGCCATCCTTGCAAAGAGCTACGGAATACCGGCAGTTGTTGGACTTGGAAACATAACTCATCTGGTTCAGGAAGGAACTACGATGATTGTAGACGGCACCCACGGAGAAGTTATAGATGCTCCGGACCAAAAGACCCTTGCCGACTACGAAGAAAAGATTTTACAGGAACAAAAATATCTTGCCACCCTGCACAAGTTTAAGGACAAACCCGCAGAAACCCAGGATGGTACCCGCTTTAAGATATATGCAAACATAGGAACAGTTGAAGAAGCAGAGCTTGCTTTGGAAGAAGGTGCAGACGGAATTGGTCTCTTCCGCACGGAATTCCTCTTTATGAATGAAATTCAGGCGATGAACCAGGAAGGCGGCATCTTTAGCAGTGCAACAAGCGAAGAGCTTCAGTTCCAGGCATACAAACGCGTCTTGGAAATTATGGATGGCCGTCCGGTAACAATACGCACTCTGGATGCTGGCGGAGACAAACTTATTGCTAGCAAGGACATTCCTTCTATTGCAGAAAAAAATCCTCTTATGGGTTTAAGGGCAATAAGAATGTCTCTTTTCTATCCAAATGTTTTCCGCACACAGCTTCGCGCTCTTTACAGGGCAGGTCTTTACGGAAACCTCCGCATTCTTCTTCCTCTTATTACAGATGTTGCCCAGGTAGAAACAGCCCTTGGTATTGCTAAGGGTGTACAGATGTCCCTTAAGTCAGAAGGCATTCCTTTTAAGCCGGACATTCCAATAGGAATTATGGTGGAAACAGCCGCTGCCGCAATTTGTGCAGACTGTCTTGCCCCCCACAGCGCATTCTTCTCTTTGGGAACAAATGACCTTACCCAGTACACTATAGGCATAGACCGCGAAAACCCGACGGTTGCGCCAA
This sequence comes from Treponema sp., assembly GCA_017614295.1. Lineage (GTDB taxonomy): Bacteria > Spirochaetota > Spirochaetia > Treponematales > Treponemataceae > Treponema_D. The sequence goes on along the minus strand of JAGACC010000311.1, from coordinate 3,720 downwards.
ACTATAACGAATTTCACCTTGCAGTACTCCGCCTTATCAAGAACACGATAAAGGCTTCTGTTAACGCTGACATTCCTATTTCTGTCTGCGGAGAGATGGCAGGAAACAGGGAGAGCGCAATTATTTTGGCAGGTATGGGAATCCGCCGCTTTAGCATGGCACCAAAGCAGATACCTCTTATAAAAGAAACACTTTCGCAATTTTCACTAAGGGAACTGGAAACTATTTCAAGCCAGTCACTTCTTTAAAGATTTTAAACTACAGGAAAACAATGAAAAAGAAGAAAAAGAAACCTGATTTTTCTAAGCCCAAGCCGGTAAAGCCCCAGGACTACGACGAGGAACTTGAGTCAACTGACGGAGCTTCTTTAGACGACGCTTCTTCTGATGCAGATGCCCAGAATGGAGATGAATCCAAGTCTGATGAATCAAAGTCTGCAGAAGAAATTGGCAGTAAGAGAAAGTCACAGACGCAGAAATTCTATCCGGACAAAACCTACTATAATCTTCCGCTGATTGTAATTGCAGGAAGACCTAATGTTGGTAAGTCCACTCTATTCAATGCGCTTACCCACACCAAGAGGGCTATTACAGACCCAACTCCAGGTGTTACCCGCGACCCGGTGGAAGGAACATGCTTTATTGCAGGAAAGCCGGTTCACCTTATGGATACGGGTGGATACAAGCTTACCCGCGACTATGAATCCAGGGAAAGCGAAATGGACGACCTTGTTGTTGCCAAGACGGTAGAAATGCTTGTAAAGGCAGACAAGATCCTTTTGCTTTTGGATGCAGAAGCAATCACTGCGGAAGACGAAGAGCTTATCTCCCACCTTAGGCAGTATTCGGACAAGATTATTGTTGCCGCAAACAAGTGCGAGAGCGAAAAGACTGCCGCTGCAGCATACGAAGCGGTTAAGTTTGGCTTTAAGGAATTCATGACGATTTCTGCTCTTAAGGGCAACAACCTTAGCGACTTGCAGGAAAGGCTTGTGAGCGGGCTGGACTTTAGCAGGGTAACAGAGGGCAAGGAAGAGGACCGTTCCGTACGCATTACCATTCTTGGAAAGCCAAACACGGGAAAGTCTACGCTGACCAATGCACTTACCCACACGCAGGCTAGCATCGTAAGCGACTACGCTGGAACCACCCGCGATGTTGTGGAAGGAAGCTTTTTGTACAACGGACGCAGCATAGAAATTCTTGATACAGCCGGAATAAGGCGAAAGTCAAAGGTTAGCGAAAACGTTGAGTATTATTCCGTAAACCGTGCAATAAAGACTCTTGACGAATGTGACATAGCCTTTATTATGATAGACGCAAAGGAAGGTCTTAGCGATCAGGACAAAAAAATTACTTCGCTTGCATTCGAGAAGGGACGCGGAGTTATATTTGTTCTTAACAAGTGGGACCTTATGGAAGACAAGGGCAACAAGGCAGTCCGCAGCGTTACGGATTATATCCACACGATGTTTGGACAGATGAACTGGGCTCCTGTTGTTCCGATTAGCGCAAAGAATTCTGACGGAATCAAAAACCTTATGAATACGGCACTGTCCCTTTACGAGCAGCTTACCCGCAAGGTTGATACCGCAGCTCTTAACATGGCTCTTCACGACTGGCTTACCCAGTATCCGCCGCCAGCAACAAAGGCAATCCACTTTAAAGTGCGCTACATGACCCAGACAAGCGTGAACCCTGTTAACTTTATGATTTTTGCAACCCGCCCGGACAATGTTCCGGAAAGCTATGTAACTTACCTAAAGAACAGGATCCGCAAAGACCTTGGCTTTGACCAGATTCCGGTACAGATAGAGATGAAGGCAAGCCGTCAGAAGTGGCAGGACAGGAACTCTAACGAAGGATAAGCCATGGCACAGTATACTATTGGTGAAGTTGAACAGCTTACAGGAATAAAGCCCTATATCCTCCGCTACTGGGAAGAAATAATTCCCAGCTTTACGCCGCAAAAGGATGTGAACGGCCGCCGCCTGTACAGCCAGAGGAACATAGACATGATCCGCAGGCTAAAGTATTTAATTTACACCGAGCGTTATACTATAGACGGAGCAAGAAGCCAGATTATAAAAGAAACACAAGCTTCTGATTCCGCTGCAGCTGCCCTTGCTGCAATAAGACAAATAAGGGCTGAATTGAATGATGTTTATCTTGAATTGAATTCTCGGGGAAGAGGTGCCCAAACAGAAGTAGCTAAAGCAGAGGTGGTTTAGAATGGAAAGTATGGACAATCCTGAAAAATTAGAACTCAAGTGGTGGGAAAAGAAGCAGGGAATTTCTCTTTACCAGAAAAAATTCCAGGCAAAGGTTGAAAAGCAGAAGAAGGAAAAGCGTGAACTAAAGCAGCAGTATGAAGAGCTTAAGAAGCAGGAAAAGGATGCCCAGTCAAAAAAGCAGGAGAAGAAAGATTCATCCCGCGCAAAGACAAAGCGTAATCCTCCTGTTGTACGTTCACTGGATTCCCTCTACAATATTGATTCTGTTCCAAGTGATGCCCAGGAAGTTATTGCCGATTTTATGGAAATTGTTTCTTCTACCCATCCGCTTAACTCTAGGCAAAGAGCCCTTCTTCCAAAGCACATCCGCATGCTTAGCCACTACCTTACCGACGAGCGCACAGACCGTTGGCTTGGCTACATGAACGAAACAACTTCTCTTAGCGCTTACGTCCACTATTACCTGTGGTGGAATTTGGTCCGTCTTACAAGGCTCTTTTCTAACCTTCCAAAGGATTTTCTTAATCTTGGCGAAGAAGACATCTGCCTTGACATTGGAAGCGGTCCTTTGACTGTTCCCATTGCACTTTTTCTTTCGCGTCCTGAACTTAGGAATGTAAAGCTTACCTGGTACTGCGTGGATATTTCGAGCCAGGCACTTCAGTTTGGACTGGATATTTTTCTTTCCATTGCGGCAAAACTAAAGTGTGAACCTTGGCAGATAGTCCGCGTAAAAGGTGAATTTGGAGACAAGATAAAGCAGAGTGCAGCATTTGTAACCTGTGCCAATATGTTCAACGAGGCAAACGAGAATTCCGATATGCCGCCTGAATACACTGCAAAGAAATTTGCGGAAAAGCTTCTTGCTTATACAGACAAGGCAAACCCTTCAACCAGGTTCTTGATTATAGAGCCGGGTGTTCCAAAGTCTGGAAGATTCATTTCTCTTTTGCGCGATGCCTTTATGCGGAAAGACTTTGTTCCCCTTTCTCCATGTACCCACTGTGCTGAATGCCCAATGAACGGAGAAGACAAGAGCAAGGGTGGCAAGTGGTGCAACTATGTCTTTACGACGGAAGATGCTCCAAAGACATTGCTTAAGCTTTCCGAACAGTCAAACCTTACCAAGGAACGCGCTGTTCTTTCCTTTGTTGCCTTGACCCGTGCAAGTGAAGCAAAGAGTGAAGAGGAAAAGAAGGAGGAATTCCTTACCTTCCGCATTGCAAGCGACCCAATACGCCTTCCCGGAAACCGTACCGGATACTACGCCTGTTCTGCTATAGGTCTTTTGCTTGCCATTACGGAAAAGCCGCTGCATTCAGGGGAAAGCTATTCCGTCCGTATGCCAAAGTACCAGATGAGGACAGACTGGAAAAGCGGAGCATATATCCTTAACCTTGACTAAGGAATTCTTCTGACTAACGCCCCGCAAATTCCTGGTGGGGTTCCTTATAGTTTTGGCAGATGATTTTTCCTACAAGGCCGTG